>JBFHVK010000019.1:0-17895 GCA_041589615.1 Gammaproteobacteria bacterium
ATTGTTGCGCGTGTCAATAATGATGCGGTAACGAACAATGCAACGACTCCATTCGGAAACACAGTTAATTACACATTTGCAGCCACTCCTGGTGGTTCGCCTATTCTTGGAACTGGCGATGCAACTGATCCTCTGAACAATATTAATATTGTCGAGCCGGAACTTTCACTTCTAAGTAAAACCGTTGCCAATATAACGCAGCCTGGTAATCCTCCGGATGCGGGTGATATCTTGCGTTACACACTCACTATTGATGCAGCAGGTGGTGCACTTTATAGCGATGCCTTTGATGTAAGTGTCACCGATACCATGAGTCTCGGACTGGTATATAGTGGTAATTCAACGATCTCTGCTGGTGTTGGTACGATTACTGACCCAGGTGTTGCTGGTGATGGCATTGCTACACAACAGGTGATGACCTGGAGCCTGGCAAATGGAAGTGATATCGATATACCTGAAGGTACAACAGGTGTCACTATCTCTTATGATGTTCTGGTACTGGATAGTGTGCTGGCAAATCAGGATCTAACCAACTCTGCCGTGGTACGCTGGACCAGTATCAATGGAGTGGATATTAATGAGCGTGATGGCTCGGGCGGTGTAAATGATTACTTTACTGCGGCACAAACTACAACGCTAACGACTCCCGACAATAATGCAGTCAGTAAAACACGTTTAAGTGATACATCACCTGCATTGATTGCAGCAAATGATGTTCGCATCGGTGATATTGTAGATTACCAGATCGACCTAAGTCTGCAGGAAGGTACAACTAATTCAGTTGTTATTACCGATGTATTGCCGCAGGGGCTGCAGTTTGAAGGGGTGGTGAGTATCAATGGCGATATAGCTGCACCTTATAGTAATGTCGCGCCATTCACACATGCAATTATTGAAAGTACCCCAGGCGCGAATATTGCTGTTGCTGGCGATGCAACTACTGGTTCAACCACGGTAACCTGGACATTAGGTAATATAACAAATGCCGGAGCAAACGATGGTAATAATAACTTCACTATCGTTTATCGTGCACGGGTTCTTAATCTGGTGCAGACGCCGTTAGATAATCCGGCCAGTAATATCGCTTTAACAAATAATCTAAATTTTGATTATGTAACAGCAGCGGGCGCAGCACCCACTGAATCTGATTCTGAAACGGTCACCATACAGCAACCAAACCTGACGGTTTCTAAAACCGTCACAACACAGTTTGGTGATCTCATTCTGATTGCCGGTGAACAGATTAATTACACTGTAGATATTGTAAATGCCGGTAACTCTCCAGCTTATGATGTTCGTCTTGAAGACACGATACCCGTCGGCTTACGCGAGGGTGGCGTAACGATAATTTCAACCGAGTTGCCACTGGCAACCGTGGTTGCGAACCCACCGATTGTATACAATCCGGTAACAGGCTTACTGGTGGTTGATTTCGATACCGGTGTAGCAGATGCGTATACCATTCCTGCCGGGCAGACATTAAGGATCGAATACCAGGTTGTTGCAGATGCTGGAATAGGCGCAGGCCTGACGAATATTATAAACAGTGCATTGGTACCTGTTTATCACTCATTCGATGATGAAGCTGTTCCAGTAGCGGGTACAGTTACAGGTGTGCGTGAAATCTATGGTCCAACGAATACCGCAATTGCGCCGGCATTAAGTACACCTGCACCAAGCCCGCTTGAAAAAACTAATCCAGCCAGCCTGACTCAGTCTATAGGTATTCCATTCACCTATCGAATTACGGTGCCGGATGCACCACAGGCAACTGCATTATATGACGTACGTATTCTTGATGATCTTGGAAGTCTTGCGCCTAATGTAGACCTGACATTTGTATCAGTAACGAAAGCATCAGTACCTGGTACATGGGTGCCTGTGAATACTGGTACGGCAACAAATCTGGTTATAGAAGATACTATAAATGGTATTGATATACCTGCCGGTGAACAGGCGCAGATAGATATTACAGTCGTACTACGAAACAGCTCGAATAATGTTGATGGCGATACATTTATTAACCTGGCGAGTTATACCTATAACTCGACAGATAATGTACCTGCTTCGCAGCAGAATGGTGGTCCAGATTCCGATGTGCCATTAACGATTGTTGAACCAACAACCATGACCTTGCAAAAATCCGGTCCGGCGTTAATGACATTTGCTGTGCCCGGCACATTTACCATGAATGTCCAGAATACAGGAACGGGTCCGGCGTATGATCTAACCATCACTGACGTATTACCTAATCCAGTTGCAGGTGGTATGTGTGATACGCCGCCAACTAATGTAACTGCACGCGTGTTCGCATCAGACGGCATTACACCGGTAAGTATTCCTTTGGTTGAAAACACACATTTTGTGACCAGCTATGTGGGTGCGCCGACCTGTACATTGACGATTACAATGACAGCTCCAGAAGCCGAGATACTTCCGACTAATCGCCTGATCGTCACCTATGATGCAACTCTGGATCTCGATAATGTCAATGGAGCAACACTCGACAATGTAGCGGCAACTACTCAGTGGTTTAGTGCAGATACGCCTGCGGGTATTGTGGCTGGTGAAATAAGACAGTACAACGAAACAATTAGTTTAGCGACACCTGGTACGCCGCTAACACTCGATCACGAAGATATCTTCACGACTACGGTAGCATCACCTGAACTCGTCATTGATAAGCAGGTATTTAATATAACAACGGGTGCTCCTGCGTTTACAGCAGAACCGAGCGAAAGTATTCGTTATGAAATCACTATAAGTAATATTGGCCCGGTTGCAGCAAGTAACTTTAGTTTGACAGATGAACCAGATCGCTTAAATGGTGCAGGATACTTTTTACCTGGATCAATGGCCAATTATAGCGTCTCACAGCCCGGTGCAGATATTTCCTTTACCGATATAAATGCAGGCGCAAATGGTGCAGGTATTCTGGATGTAAGGAATATGAACCTGACCGCTGCTGGAGGCGGAGATGACTCTTTAAGCATCAGTTTCGAGATGACCCTGGGTGCAGTAATTGATAGTGGAACAATTGTTACCAACCAGGCAGAAGTTGCACTGACAGGATTTAGTGCGCTGCCATCGGATGATCCGAACCTGCCGGGTGCGACAGATCCAACACAGACCATTATTGGTTCAATACCCACATTCCGTTTATTAAAAACATCAACGGATATCAGTGGTGATGCAAGCGTTCTGCAATCAGGCGAAGTGTTGCGATACACTATTACTGCACAGAATATTGGTGCAGAAAATGCCATCAACACATTGCTGCGTGACCAGGTGCCAGCCAATACCAGTTATGTGGCTAACAGCACAACACTCAATGGTGTTTCAGTTGCCGATCCTGCAGCAGGTGTTTCGCCGTTGCAAACCGGCATATTAATTAATGCACCAGAAAACACAACGCCAGGTGCTATGCGAGCTGATAGTGGTGCAACCACAAATATAGCGACTGTTAATTTTGATGTCAGGGTTAATGACAATGTCGTAAACAGTACTGTTATATCTAACCAGGCTTTTGTTGGTGGTGATGGTGTTGGAAGTGGTGCATTCTCGGAACAGCCATCGGATGATCCTGCAACAGAAATAATTGGTGATCCAACACGTGATGTGGTGGGTAATGTTGCCATACTTGATGCACAGAAAACGGTTGAATTGTTAACCGATAATGGTGTTGTAGGGCAGGTAGATCCAAATGATGTATTACGATATACCATTACGATCAATAACTCAGGTACGATCGCTGCAACTGACGTTGAACTGAGCGACAATGTTCCGCCAAATACTACCTATGTATTGAACTCAACGACCATGAATGGAACTGCCGTTCCTGATGTGGGTGGATCAATGCCACTTATTCCAGGGCTGCCAGTAAGTTCTGCTGATATAACACCTCCATTACCAGCAGCAAACAATGGCACGATTAATCCGATGCAGTCTGCAGTAATTGTATTCGATGTAACAGTGAATGGTGGTACAGCTGACGGTACGGTTATCAGTAACCAGGGGCTGGTAACCAGTGCGGAATTCCCGAACGAATTCACAGATGCAGATGGTAATGATACAAACGGTGACCAGCCTACAACAATTATAGTAGGTAGCACGCAACAACTAAGCATCAGTAAAGATGTATTTGTTGTGGGCGGTGGTACAGCATCACCCGGAAAACAGCTTGAGTACTTTATTAATGTAGAAAATACCGGCGCAAGTGCGATTGATTTATCAACCACCAGCTTTGAAGTGCTGAAGATTATGGATGACATAGATCAGCCTGGGTTGCTCACTTATGTACCAGGTTCAGCACGTATGAATGGTACGGTTGATCCAAATATCGTATTTAGTTCACCTCGATTAATAGTGAATTATGACACCACCAAGCGTGCCACCAGTCCAAACTTTATGTTTGAGCCGGGTGATAAATTCACCGTGCGCTATCTTGCAGAAATCGATGCGAATGCAGCACTAGGAGCAACCATCAACAACACTGCTGCTATTGACTGGGGTACTCAGGATTTTGCGCCGGTGAATAGTATTACACCAATTAATTGCAGTGGTATTGCAACGAATGTTGATGAGTGTACCACTGTGGGTATCGCTGTAGGTGGTGCACCGGGTGTGGCAACTCTAAGTGGTAATGTCTGGCATGATGCGAATTTTGATAACCTTCAGGATGCAGCTGAAATTGCACAGGAAGGCTGGGAAGTCCGGATATACTTTGGTAGTGGTAGCGTTAACCCGGGTGATTATCTTGATTCGGTATTTACTGATGCGAATGGCAATTATACCGTTCAGGGCCTGGTCGCAAATGAAGGAGATGCACTCAAGTATGCTATTGAATTCAGACCGCCAGGCTGGACAACTGAAACAGCTGCTTTAGGTATTGTTGCTTCGCCGTTTATTAGTGGAAATGGCTGGCAGTCACTGAGTTTCTTTGAAGTTGCATTAAGTTCACATACACCCAATATCAGCTTACCGTTGCAACCTAATGGTGTAGTTTACGATTCAGTTCTTCGCACACCTGTTGCAGATGCAGAATTACGGTTGACCAATGCTGCTGGCATAGAAGTACCATTGATATGTTTTGCAGATCCAACACATTACAGGCAGGATACAACCGCCAATGGTTTCTACAAGTTTGACCTGGTGTTTGGTGACGCGGCCTGTCCTGACCCGGGTGACTATACTGTAAATATTTATCCACCAGACGGTTATTTTGATCCGGATGGTGATCCATCTACCCCTGCGGTTTCAACAATAATTCCGCCTGAATTGCCATTAACAGGGCCTGCTTATGATGCAGAGGCATGTTCTGCGGATGCTGTTCCTGCTACAGCTGAGTGTGAGATTCAAGTATCTGAAATTCAACCTGATGCATCAGTTGCACCCAGAACACCTGAAACTGCTTATTACCAGAAATTCACATTCGGAGGTGGATTTGGTGATAACCAGATATTTAATAACCACATTCCAGTAGATCCACGACTAGATGGTGCTCTGGCGATATCCAAGACATCACCGATGGTAAATGTGACACGAAGTCAGTTAGTGCCTTATACCATTACGATCACTAACCTGTTACCAGTGCCTTTATATGATGTGAATGTTGTGGACCTGTTCCCTCCGGGCTTTAAATATGTAGCAGGCTCTGGTCGTATTAAATTCGGTGATGCAGATTACCAGGATGTTGAACCTGTATACACAGAAGGTACATCTGAGTTACCCGTTGATGCTGTTCTGGAAGATATTGAAAGTATTGATAACCCGGAACTGCTTATCAATTTACTGAATATGCCTGGTGTTGAAGATGAAGCAGACTTTGCAGATATCGCACGTACCCTGTCCTGGAATGATATTGGTATTATGCAACCCAACGATGTGGTGATTGTTAAATTATTACTGGTTGTTGGCTCAGGTGTGGGCGAAGGTGAATATGTAAATCGCGCTATTGGCATAAATGCAACCAATACCGGCGCATCTTCCAGAATTGCGCAAGCCACAGTACGTGTTGTACCTGATCCAACCTTCGACTGTTCTGATGTGATTGGTAAGGTGTTCGACGATAAGAACATGAATGCCTACCAGGATGAAGGTGAAAAAGGTCTGGCGGGTGTTCGCGTCAATACGGCAAGAGGCCTGGAAATTACAACTGATGCACATGGCCGGTTCCATATTGCCTGTGCAGTCGTACCAAATCCAGATCGTGGTTCGAACTTTATTATCAAACTTGATGAACGCAGTTTGCCAACCGGGTATCGTTTAACAACAGAAAATCCACGTGTGGTTCGAGCGACACGAGGCAAGATGCTGAAATTCAATTTTGGTGCTGCAATACATCGCGTCGTTAGACTGGATATGGCAGATCCTGTATTCGAACCTGGCACAACTGAAATGCGTCCTCAGTGGTTGCCAAGACTGGATCTGTTAATGACAGAGCTTGCTAAAGATCCATCAATATTAAGATTGTCATATCTCGCAGAGAATGAAACCGAATCAGAGGTCAATGATCGACTTGATGCAGTTAAAGAGGAAATTGAAGATAGATGGCAGAAACTTAACTGCTGCTATCAGTTAATGATTGAAACAGAAGTATTCTGGCGTAAGGGTGGTCCACCAGATAGAGGAGCGTTTGATGATTAGACTCTTCTCTAAAACGAATTTACGCAGTAGGCATGAATCTACCTTACGGCAGCTATTACTCATAACATTGCTGTCGAGTTCTGTAGCGCATGCAGAAACCAGCTGGCAGGACTTTCTGGATTTTAATCAAAGTCCGGAAGGCCAGACTGAGGAGCCACCGGTAACACTGCAGTCTCATGATCTAGGTGATAATACTGAACAACATCTCCCTCCTGATGCGGTATTTAATCTGTGGATTCAGGATGAAACTTTCTTCAGGCCTAAGGAAGAAGATCGTATTGAAGTCCAGAAGGTGCTGGAGAAGAATGCCAAAACTTTCAAGCTGGAAGATGTTGTAAAACCAATACCGTTCAGATCTGGCCAGGAACTCATTCCAGAGCAGTTCGTGACTCAGCTAAAAGAACTGCTGGATCGAATGAAGCATAGAAATAATGTCCGTGTACACTTTATTGGACATACTGACTCTGATCGTCTGGGGCCTGCATCTAAAGCACGATATGGAGATAATATTGGCCTGTCTCGCTCGCGTGCAGAAGCTACTGCTGAGTTTTTTCAGCGAGAACTGGATCTCCCTCCTGAATCTGTTTCTTATGACGGTGTCGGCTCAAGTCAGCCCATTGCGAGTAATGATACAGCGGCAGGCAAGGCAAAAAATCGTCGGGTTGAGGTTCAAATATGGTATGACGAAATAACCGAAACTGCAGTGGAAAAAGAAGTTGTGGTGGAAGCACCCAGCCTGAACAGGATAAAAGTTTGTCGTAAGGAAACTGTATGTAAATTACGTTATAAGGAAGGTAATGCAAAACGTGCGCGACTGCGTAACCTGATTTCTCCTTTGCGTTTACAGGAAGGACAGGCTGAGATACCGGCTGAATTTATTCGTGAAGTACGTGAAGTTTTACAGAATTTACGTGATAAGAATAATGTGCTGATACGGTTTGTTGGACATACGGATAGTTATCCATTGAGTGATCGCCAGCAACGTATCTATGGTGATCATACTGCACTCTCTAAAGCGCGGGCACGACGTGTGGCACTGGCCATGGCAGATGCGCTCGGCTTACCCAATACTGCTGTTGGTAGTGATGGTAAAGGCGAAACACGTCCCGTCGCATCAAATGATACTGAAAAAGGCCGTTCGCTAAATCGTAGAGTTGAAGTTGAATTCTGGCATGATGATCCATTCCAGCAATTCACCGCAGAAGCACAGGCCTGCCCGGATAAGGCGGTGGCTGAAACCATTACACTGACCTATGACCCTCCAAGTGGTCCGATAAAACCCATACGCCTGCAGAAGGGGGAGCCCATAATCCCTTCTGGTTATAGCAGTCGACTCAAGAAGCTTATGGATGATATATCCGATCGCTCGAATGTACGTTTGAGTTTTATTGGTTATACCGATAATAAACGCCTGTCTCGACGTACAGCAATGGTGTATGGCGATGATATTGGATTATCCACGGCTCGTGCAAATAAGGTGATGCAGAAAATAAAAGATGAGCTTAGCCTGACTAAGAATCAGGTTGTCGTAGAAGGCCGTGGTTATGTGCACTCAAAAGATGTTGCAAATACGGGCTTCGTTCAGTTTGACAGCTCGAGAGTCGAAGTGCAGATTGTTTATGATGAACTTGCAGTACTGGAAGAGGATGAAGGACTGGATATTACACGGATAGAACGTGAAGCGATTGCACAAACGCCCTATGCCCTGAATTTAATGCGTATTTCCGTGGACGGTGAGCCTATACATGATCCTTATAAAAATGTGGCCGATTTACAGCGCTGTACCGACGTCGCACTTGAGCAAACAAAAATCCAGTTTAAATACGATAATCTACGCCTGCAGCCCAGGCTAAATATTACAGCCTGGCCAAGCAGCGTGCGACATGCAGATAATCCAGATACGGAAATCGAAGAAAACAGGGTTTATTTCAAGGCGTACAGTAATTACCAGGATTATATCGTCAAGTCAGAAATACGTATATTTGAAGAAGACCAGTCTACCCGTGACGATGCTGTCGCTGTGGTACCTGTGGATGAGCAAGGGCGTGCTGAATGGCTGGCTAGTGTTAAAGATTTTGAAGGCCCAACTAGAAAACTTAAATATCTACTGCGCGTATACGATAAAGATAATAACTTTGATGAAACCAGGGCTTTACCTTTGTGGTTGCTTGATGAATTGCATCAGCAAGTAGATAAGAACAGGACAGCAGAAGAAACTGTCAGCCAGATAGAAGATGAATTAATGGTGGGCTATGGTGAAAGTCATTTACAACGTCAGACTATCCCTCTTGAGGGTGGTACCATAACCGTTAATGGTGAATCAGTTCCTCAGGGACACAGTGTCTGGCTGGCGGGACGTCCTCTACCTGTGAACGAAGAAGGCCAGTTCGTTGCAGATGAAATATTCCGCCCTGGTTTACATACAGTTGAAGTTGCCGTGCTCGATGCAGAGGGAAATGGTGAGCTGTTCCTGCGAGAACTCGAATTAAAACGCAATGACTGGTTCTATGTCGGTGTTGCTGATATTACAGTGGCTAAAGATAATACCAATGGACCTGCGGCTATTGTTACCCAGGATACTACGCATTATGAGAACGAGCTGAATACCGATGGTCGGCTGGCATTCTATGTTGATGGCAAGTTTGCTGATACCTGGCAGTTAACGGCCAGTGCGGATACACGAGAAGGTCCGCTGGATGAAATATTCAGCAACTTTATGGATAAATCACCGGAAGCATTATTCCGTCGTATCGATCCAGATTATTTTTATCCAACATTTGGTGATGATAGTTCTGTTGTAGAGAATGCTCCCACCTCAGGCAAGTTCTATGTCAAGGTTCAGCGTCTCACTGATTATGTGTTGTGGGGTAATTTTATAACTGATTACACAGATACTGATCTTGCACATATTGATCGTGGTTTATATGGTTTAAATGGTCATTTCGAAAGCCAGGCTGTGACAGTGTTTGGCGAGAGAAAAATATTACTGGATCTATTTGCGGCTGATCCCGGTACTATTAGTGGTCGTGATGAATTCCGGGGTACAGGTGGTTCATTATATTTCCTTCGTCATCAGGATATTCTCGCAGGCTCAGAACGATTACGTATCGAAGTAAGGGATAAAGACTCTGGTGTGGTCGTGGGTGTTAAGGATCTTATACCAGCGCTGGATTATGACATTGATTATATACAGGGTCGTGTTTTATTAAGCGAGCCATTGTCATCAACGGCTACCGATAACCTGATCGTAGATAATGGTTCCTTGAGTGGTAATCCGGTTTACCTGGTTGGACGTTATGAATATACGCCAGGCTTTAGTGATCTTGATGATGTGGCTGTAGGTGGCCGTGCACATTACTGGCTTAATGATAACGTTAAATTTGGCATCACCACCAGCTCACAGGAAGAAGTAGGGAATGAAAGCAAGCTAACAGGTGTTGATGTTACCTTGCGTAAGAATGCTGGCACATGGTTGAAGATGGAAGCTGCACAGACAGAAGGTCCAGGCGGGGGTTCTCTAGATTCGAGTGATGGTGGCTTTAGTTTTAACCAGCAGGATACAACATTAGTTCAAGATGAAAAGGCAAGTGCCTACCGACTGGATTCAAGTGTACGTCTGACCGATATCGTTGAAGGTGTCAGAGGTAATGCATCCTTATATTTGCAAAACAGGGAAGCTGGATATTCCGCGCCAGGTCAGTTAACAACTAATGATATACAGCAGTTCGGTGGTACGTTGAATATGCCATTGACTGAAGAAATCAACCTGAATATCAAAGGCGATGTAAAAGATCAGGATGAGTCCCTGAAAACACAGAATGCCGATGTGGACCTAAGTTATCGCTTAAATGAAAACTGGCAGTTATCAAGTGGTGTTCGTGTTGATACCCGTGAAGATAATTCAGCCACTGTCGCAGCAACCCAGCAACAGGGTGATCGAACTGATATCGCATTTAACGCAAGTTATAATTCACTTGAGAACTGGACTGCTTATGGATTTGTTCAGGGTACGGCAAATACTACCGGTAACAGGGAAGAGAATAATCGAGTAGGAACCGGCGGTAGTATTCGTGTGAGTGAAAAATTAAATCTTGATGGTGAAATCTCCAATGGTGATACCGGGACTGGTGCCAGGTTAGGTACTGAGTATCTAATGACTGATCGAACTAATGTGTATATGAACTATACATTGGCAAATGAACGAAGTGATAATGGTATTCGCTCTCGTAAAGGTAATATGGCTACAGGTGTACGCAGTCGCTACAGTGATACCACCAGTGTGTATGCAGAGGAAAGGTACGCGCATGGCGATGTACCTACAGGCTTAACGCATGCATTAGGTATAGACCTGGCACCAAATGATTCATGGACCTATGGTGCGAGTATAGAAGCAGGTGTGCTCAAGGATAAATCGACCTTTGCTGAAACCGAGAGACTCGCGCTTGGAATGAAGCTAGGTTACGAAAATAATGATGTTAAATATACCGGTGCGATTGAGTATCGCGATGATACTGTGCAGAACGCTGATTTATCTGAAACTGAACAGCAAATGTGGTTGTTCAAGAACAGTTTCCATTACCAGATAGATGAAGACTGGCGTTTCGTCGGTAAGCTAAATTATTCTGATACTGACATTAAACGTCCCAATGCATCTGGTAGTGATTTCTATGATGGGCAGTTCCAGGAATATATATTCGGATATGGTTATCGTCCGGTGAGTAATGATCGCTGGAATACCCTGTTTAAATATACCTACTTCTTTAATGTGCCATCTTCAGGACAGCAATCACTGGATAATACTTCGGCGGAATATATTCAGAAGACAAATATACTCTCGGTGGATACCATCTATGATCTGACTCGGCGCTGGAGCCTGGGAGGCAAGTATGCCTATCGCTTAGGCAAGCTGGCACAGGATCGGGAGAATCCAGAGTTTTTTGATAGTCGTGCGAGTCTCTATGTGCTGAGGGCTGACTGGCACTTTGTGCATCGCTGGGATGCACTGATTGAGTATCGACTACTTGATTTACCCGATGCAGAAGACCAGCGTTCAGGTTACTTACTTGGTCTATATCGTCATGTTGGTAAGAATATTAAACTGGGTGTGGGTTATAACTTTACTGATTTTTCAGATGATTTAACAGATCTGGACTTTGACAGTGATGGCTTCTTTATTAATCTGGTTGCCAAGATGTAATATCATTAAGGCAGAATAGCTATAAGAATAAAAATTTTCAAGGCATGTGTAGAACGAGAATAAAAATGAATAGAATAATGTTGTTACTGGCTATTTTTATGTTGCCAGCAAGTTTATCTGCTGAAGGATTCCTTGATAATGCCATAATGGGTGTTTCACTGGTAAACCAGACTATGGAAATAGAAGTGGGAGGCAGTGAAGGAAGCAGTGAATATACAGAAACCGGAACAGGTCTTGGGGTGTATATGGATGTTTACTACAGGCCACGCATTCGCTTTAATGGCACATTAAGCTATATCGCTTATGACGATTTTGATATTCTTGAAACAATAGTTTCTGCTGATTACCTGTTGCCGGTGAATGATACTCTCAGTTTCTTTACCGGTCTCGCTGGTGGAGCAGCTGTACAGAAATTTAGTGATTCAGGTTTTGGTGATGCTGCACTGGGCCTTGTTTATGGTGCTCAGTTAGGCGGGATTATATATATCAATGAACAATGGATGTTTGAGGCTGGTTATCGTTTACGTTTAACCGATATAGAAACCGATATAGCAGTGCCAGCAGGCACCACAACCACAGTTAACGACCTCAGTGAAAGTTACCTGAGTGTCATTATGAAATTTTAAGATAGCCTGTTTTTGCAGGTATACTATAAATTCATAGTTGCAGTTAATTCAAGGTTCCAGCCCAGGATCAGTACAGCAGTTTTAATTTAATAAAAACCCATACCCGGAAGAGGGCAGAGGCTTTTATTATTTGCTATTATTTTTCACTAGGCAGACTTTCTGCGGGCAATACCAATCAAACCCACCAGGCCAGAACTAAATAACCAGACGGCAGCGGGAACTGGAACAGCACTCGGCCTGACCATCCAGATTTCTTCATTAGTATGGCTATATGCACCAAAACCACTGGTCCGGAAATCGACTTCTTCTGGTGTTACATTGAAGCGTCTACCCATGCTGAAAGCCAGAAGTGAAGGTTCGCCTGAATCATAAAATGGTCCTGCATCACTGACCAGACCTCTGGCATATTCATGGGTCGAGGAAAGGTTTACACAGGTGCCTGTGGGACAGAACCAGTCTCTCATGCCTTCAACCAGCGCTATCTGTGCAACGTCTGTAGAACCGTGTGTGATTCCAGCAGAAACACCCAGGGCATCCATGTCAGCTGCAGATGCAACTCCCCAGCCTTCGAATATGCCGCCTGCACCACTTTCGGCCAGTACACCGTTATAACCATAGCCCATGGTTAAATCGAGACGCAGAAACTCTCGATTGTTATCTATGTCTCGTAATACAGATGCTGCACCAAAATTTATATCATCAATAACAATGGTAGCGGCCTGTGTGCCGGGTGTGAAGCCAGTGGCGACTATGGCCATGATTGCGGCCGTTGTTTTTACGTGTTTCATTTTACTCACCTGATTCCATGTGTGTTTATTCGGTATTTAAATTCTAAAACAGTCTTTTTCAGTATTTAATCAGTAGACAGGAAAAAATAATGTAGGAATTTTCTGAGTAATATTGTCAGTAAAAATCTACCAGTGAGGAGGAGATTTAGAGCGATTTGATCAGGCTATCATAAGTAAATCGTTGATTTATCAGGCGACTGAATTCAAATACATCTAGCAATGTTTCATATTCCTGTTGGCCGATAGATCCATCGTGCTGCCAGCAGCCGAGTGCCTGGTAATTACGGATGGTCTGACTTAAGACTAATGAGTCAATTTCAGTAAGAAAACCATGAAGCTGTAGCTGGCGAGTTATATCAGCAGGTGAGTTTTGCTGGCATTCCTTGAGTGATTCTTTATATATCCTGAGAAAGGTAGTGGCCATTTCTGTAGCAAGCCACTCTTCTGTTGCACACAGACTACTGAAAGCAACAGGGCCGATGGCTTCTCCTACGGATGCGACAACGGTCGCTATTCCATCTGCCTGCATCTGCTGTGGAGCAGGACCCTGCTGGTGGACATAATCGCCCTTGCCCATTCTAAATGCCAGATCAATTTCTTCAACGCTTCCAGCGTCAATGACATTAAGGCTATCCCATTCAATATTCTGTTTATGTAATGCAAACTTGAACATCGCCAGTGGCTGGAAAAAGTGATCGACCAGTACATCGCTGCCCTGTAGATGCTGCCAGTTAAATAAATTCTGCTGGTTACGTGCAGCTATAAAAAAACCGTCCCGTGAATTTATCTGTGCGAAGTGGCGTATGCTATTTTTTTCACCAGCCTGTAAATCGGCAAAACCAGCTGCAACAGCAGACTGCGATACATGGCACTGGCCATTTAGCAGGCGATCTTTTACCTGCATATCAGCTGTCTGTACCTGGTAAGTAGCTTCAAGACCTGCCCGTTTTAGATAGCCTCCCGCCATCGTCATCAGGTAGGGGCTATAGAAGGCCGAGTGGCGTAGAGCCATGAGATTAATCTGGGTCATGTTATTAACTGCTTTTTTTTTCGATAATCGAGTCAATTGCTTTTGCTGCGGCGACAAAACCAAATGTGGCCGTAACCTGGGTGGCTGAGCCGAAGCCCATTGCACAGTCCAGGTGAACGCCTTTCACGCCCGGCTTGGCGTAATCAACACTGCCATCGGCATTTGGATAACGTTGTTGCTGGGTTGAGTATACGCATTTTATTCCGAAACTGCGTTTTGGGTTCTTCGTGTAACCATATTGATAGCGGAGTTGTGAACGAACTTTTGCTGCCAGGGGATCATTCCATGTCTTTGCAAGATCAGAAACATTGATCATGGTAGGGTCAGTCAGTCCGCCAGCTCCACCGGTAGTGATGACAGGGATTTTATTTCGCTTGCAGTAGTAAATAATTGCACATTTAAATTTGATGCTGTCGATTGCGTCTATGACATAGTCGAAGTCGTTCTGTAGATATTTCTGGCAATTGGTTTCACTGATAAAGTCGTCAATGATGTTTACTTTACAGTCAGGGTTGATCTGCTGTATGCGGTTCGCCATAGCAGTGACTTTAGAGTCGTCTATAGTGTCGCTGAGTGAGTGTACCTGTCGATTGATATTGCTTTCTGCAATATCATCGTGATCGATCAAGGTCAGTTCGCCTACGCCTGTACGAGCCAGAGACTCAACCGCCCAGGAGCCTACACCACCAATACCAATAACGCACACATGTGCCTGCTGGATAATGTTAAAAGCCTGCTGGCCATAGAGGCGGCTTATACCTCCGAAACGATTGTTATAGTCACTCATAATAAAGAAATAGTTGCAGATGCAGAGCCCGAGTATATCCTGTTCTGATGAATTAATTAATCATAATCATATTGTCCTGGTGGAACTTGGAATGCCCTGACTGGCCTGTTCAGGTATTTATAATCAAAGTGAAGTGATTCACATTTTTTCAGATATGCATAGGCTGCTAATTGAATATGAAGTACATTACCATTACAAATAGAAATGACATTTCCACTCTCCCTGGTGTTAGACTGAATTAGGGTGTAAAAATGATAAATCAATTTGAGAACAGTCCTTATAAGCCCATTGCCTGTGCAGATTATGATGTTTATGAAATTGCCATCATGCAAAAACGTTGTATTAATCTTAGCTGGACTGATCAGCATGGGCAGAGTCAGCATGAGTTGATTATGCCATTGCATTTACAAATTAAAGATGGTGCAGAGTACCTTCTATTCCAGAGCGCACAGACTGGTGATAGTATGACACAGAATAACCGCACTGTTCGCCTTGATCAGATTCAACGAGCAGTCATTGTAAATAATTAAAACTATAAAGCTTATGCCTGGTAATTATATTTTCGACGCAACACCTGAAAACTTCAAGGAACTGGTTATCGGTAACTCTATGCGTGGGCCGGTAGCCGTGAATTACTGGAGCTCAACTGCAGGGCCCTGTATTAAATTATGGCCAACTCTGGAGAAACTGGCGAATGAATTTAATGGTCAGTTTCTGCTGATCAATGTCAATACTGATAAGTTCAGGTCATTTGTGCAAAATGAACTGGGTGTACGCAGTGTACCGACCATACAGGTGTTTTTTAATCAGCAGGTTGTTGATGTTATGAATGGTGCTGAATCTGAACAGAGTATTCGCACAATGCTAACGCGCCATTTACCCAGGTCTTCCGATAGCCTGCTGGTCGAGTCAGTGAAACTCTATAATGATAATCGGGTTGATGAGGCTATAGATGAGCTCAGAAGAATTCAGAAGCTTGATCCTGAAAATCCGCGTGTAGCTACCTCTATTGTAAAGTTACTATTCAGGGAAGAACGTTTTGAAGAGATGAATGATTATATTCGTCTTCAGTCCTCTGTGGTCAGAAACAATGAAGAAATTATCAGTTTACAGACCCATGCCAAACTACAACTGGCGGCCAGTTCTGTTGAGGATATCGAGCAGTTATATGAGGCTCTTAAACGTGATGAGAATAATGTAGAGCTAAAATATAAAGTCGCAGCTGTTGACGCAATGAATGACCGATTACACAGCGCACTTGAGATATTACTCGAGATACTTGAACTGGATGCGAGCTACCAGAATCACCTGCCAGGTAAGACCATGGTGTTATTGTTGAATGCGCTTGGTGATCAGGCGGAAGATGTGAAACGTTACCGTAACAGGATGATGGACGTGCTCAGCAGGGGCTGAGTACGTTTACGTGTTTAATGTAAGTGTGGTTTCACCTGCATGGTGAGCTTGTGCAGGCGTTACTCAACGATCCATAAACTGTTCAATCGATTCGACCAGAGTCTCTTCCATATGCTCTTCGAATTCCGTGATGTCAGTATCGAACATAGACAGGTATCTGGCAGCATGATCGGTGGTGAGCAGCTTATCCTGAATTTGATACTGTAGTTCGGGTAAAGATTTATCGAGCCTTGGTGTAATAATCCAGTTAATTATATTGGCATTAACAGGCTCAAATTTCTGCTGTGCAAACAGGCAGAAGTCCTCTACCAGTTCATTTCCCTTAGGGCCGAGACAGCCCGGCTCAATTCTGTATACAACAGTAAGTTTTTTATCATTCGAAATAGCTGGTTTCATGTATCACTGTATATGTTTTAGTTGTGAAAATTACTGCGCATGATTGCCGTGATGTCTTCGGCTTCTCTCGCGGCGATATAGTATAGCCCTGTTAACAGTATAGAACGATATTAATGAGCTAGCCTTTCTATCCGGTATTATATTTCACCAGGTTTGTGGTAGTGAGATGAAAGGGGACGAGATTTATATCGTCTGGAGGTCCGCAAACGATTGATTTTCAGTCTTGGCATCTATCCTGCAATTCATTGCGTATGAATACTTTTTTGTCAAAAAAACGACGGGGGCAGGGATGAATCAGGATATGGTTATGCAGCTGGCCTCACAGACACTCTGGGTCACTATTCTAATCGGTGGCCCTTTGCTGTTATCAGCACTGGCGATAGGTCTACTGGTCGGTATGTTCCAGGCTGCAACACAGATCAATGAGATGACCCTGAGTTTTATTCCCAAGCTGGGTATCCTGATTGTTGCATTGCTCGTGTTCGGTCCCTGGATGCTGACTACACTGGTGGATTTCACCCAGACACTGATTAGCGAAATTCCTTCGCGGCTAGGTTAGTCGGACGGTAGCGCGAATGTTAACGCTAAGTGTCGAGCAGATTGCGGTATGGCTGGGAGGTTTCTTCTGGCCTTTTGTGCGTATCAGCGCAATGATGCTGGCCGCGCCAGTTTTTGGTGCTCGTATGATGCCGGTACGTATTCGAATTATCATGGCACTCGCTATTAGCCTGCTGTCTGCACCGTTGTTACCTCCCGTCCCTGCCGTTGACCCTATATCCTTTGATGCCGCGGGCATTATTGTTCAGCAGATACTAATTGGCGTTTCCATGGGCTTTATTGTGCAGATGGTATTCCAGTCACTGGTCGTGGCTGGTGAAGCCATTGCGAATAGTATGGGGCTGGGTTTCGCTCGTATGGTAGACCCGGCGAATGGCGTCCAGGTGCCAGTCATATCACAGTTTCTGGTGGTTATGGCAACCTTGTTGTTTGTCATTCTTAATGGCCATCTACTG
>JBFHVK010000020.1:0-17835 GCA_041589615.1 Gammaproteobacteria bacterium
CGATCATCATTTGCTTTATCAAAAACGGGTATCTGCATTTCAGATGTTTCAGCGCGCTTCAGGCTGCCGAGAATCTCTTTGGCAAGAGGAATATCATGTGTACCAGGCACACCTCGTGTCGCTAATAATGGGTGCACATCTCGAGCTAAATCCTGTCGTTGTTGCCTTCCCAGGTATAAATCGTCGATAGACAGGCTTACAACTCGCTTGTTAAAGCCTTTCTGCAGAAGTTTTTCGAGAATAGTAGTGAGTGTGGACTTACCTGACCCCTGAGCACCATTGATACCAATCAGTAATGGAGTGTCAACCTGCTGTGCCGCCAGCCAGCTTGCCATAGGAAGATATACTGCCTCGAAAAGGGGCAGCAGGCCATTTTCTACAGGCAATTTTTCATTTCGAAGTACCTCTATAAATACTTCTCGCAATGCATCCATCGATTGCACCGGTTTGGTGCCCATAAGTAACGAGGGCCACATTGCTGAGTCTGTTTTATGGGTTTCAGTGTCTGGCATAGGCCTGCATTATACGTTATTTCGTTAATCGTTATGTTTAATAAGCTATGTTGCATGTTTAATGCCACTTTATATCTTATTGATTTAATTGATTTATTTGAAAACCATGATGATGATCACTGAAAACAGGCAGACTCATGCACTATTGTTGCGCATTATCCTGATGTTTGATCAATCTGCCGTAGATTAGTATGAGCTGATGCCGTCTGTTGTGCTTTAGTCCTCTTCAATTGTGGCGGGAGCCAGACTTCAACACGACGATTCCTGTGAGTTTATTTATACCGGACGAATAATACTCGCCCTATCCACAGCAGTTACTATCACTTGTTTACCAGATCCCTTGATCAATTTATATTTGAATAACAATCCATATGCGGACTGGACTTTACCAGCATTAATTGCAAGTTCGACACCAGTTGTATACGAGCCATGCTGTCGCAGAAGATCTATTTCAGCCGTAATAACAATTTCAATAAATTCTAACTGAACCATTAACAGTAACTCACGCATAAGAAACAACATTATTTAAATTTTCGCGCAAGTTACTACAGTACTGTGACAGTACTTTTATGCACCATTAAATTAAATTGAATTATTTTTAATTAAAACTATTGAAACTAAAAGATCCCGGTATTACCCATAGCCAGTAAGTACTCAGTTCATACAAGATCACATTACAGAAAAATGTTAATTACGTTTAAAACAACAATCTTGCCATTCATACAGCCCTGTTATTTAAAGGTAATTTTGTTACTCAAAATAATATACTCGACCATCTGTATGTAATTTAGTAATACATCTGTTATGAAAAGCTATCTGGATTAAGTAAAGAACTCGTGACAGAATGCTCACTGTTATTTACGATTTACTCCTGGATCATACCCATGACGAATAAACCTGCAGAAACCATTCAGTTACCATTAAGCGTTAAAGCATGGAACACTGCGGATTTTAACGACACATTCAAACAGGAATTTTCCAGCCTTGATCCGCACAAGCTACCTCTTCAGGCAGGTTTACAGAATAGTAGCTATATCAGTGAAGAGGCATTCAGTCCGGTGATCCTTCAAACCTCTGGCAATAAACACCAGATTGATCTAAAAGTCGGAATTTTTTATACAGGCATTATCGCCGGCTGCAGCTGCGCAGATGACCCGAGTCCCATGGACACGCAGAATGAATACTGTGAAATTCTACTAACACTCAACAGGAAGACAGCGCAGGCAGATATCAGCTTAAACCCTGATGATGACAGCTGAATTTCACCCACATATCCATACATATAACACAAGCTGGTATATACACGTCGATACCGTTAAAATTGAGCAAATTTTACAGTACGAGAATTGATTACAATGGGTAGAAGTTTTGAAGTTCGTAAGGCCTCAATGGCAAAAACACAGGGAGCCAAAGCCAAGCTTTACTCGCGATACGGCAAGGAAATTTATGTTTGCGCAAAGAATGGCGGCCCCGATGCAGATGCCAACCTGTCCCTGCGTCGCCTGATTGACAAGGCAAAAAAAGAACAGGTACCTGCCCATGTAATCGATAACGCACTGAAAAAAGCCCAGGGTGGCGCGGGTGAAGACTACGCCGCTGCTCGCTATGAAGGCTTTGGCCCTGGTGGCTGTATGGTTATCGTCGATTGCCTCACCGATAATAATAACCGTACCTATACCGACGTTCGCCAGTGCTTCGTTAAGAACGACGCCAAGATTGGTGCACCGGGTGCGGTATCCCATATGTTCGACCACCAGGCCGTATTCGTATTCAAGCACGACGACGAAGAAGCCATACTGGATGCCCTGATGATGGCGGATGTCGATGTCACCGATATCGAAAGTGAAGGCGGCCTGATTACCGTACTCGCTCCGCATACAGAGTTCTACAAGGCTCGTACCGCCTTACTCGATCTGTTACCCGATGTTGAATTTGAAATGGAAGAAATCACCTTCAATCCACAGACATTTACCATGATCAGTGGAGAAGATATTGAAACCTTCGACAAGTTTATCGCCGCGCTGAATGACTGTGATGATGTACAGAACATCTATCACAATGCCGAGTTCGAATGAGTCCTGACTCGCAGGTCAATAACTCGACTTCCCCTCAGGTCGACAGGGCGCTACTGATCAGCCACCTGCAGCCCGTTTTGCCTGATGAAGCCCTGCTGTATGAGATAGAAGACCTGCGCCCCTATGAATGCGATGGTCTCTCCGCTTATCGTGAGCTACCCCTGGTAGTCGCCCTGCCCGATACAATTGAGCAGGTACAGGCTATTATGCAAATCTGCTATGAACTCGATGTACCGGTAGTCGCTCGTGGTGCCGGAACCGGTCTGTCGGGCGGTGCCTTGCCCCATTCACAGGGGGTTTTGCTAGGTCTGGCCAAGTTCAGGAATATACTGGAAATCGACCCACAAAGACGTACCGCGCGGGTCCAGCCAGGTGTCCGCAACCTGGCGATTTCAGAAGCAGCCGATGAATACGGGCTGTATTACGCGCCAGACCCCTCCTCTCAGATCGCCTGCACCATTGGTGGTAATATTGCCGAAAACTCGGGTGGCGTACATTGCCTTAAATATGGCCTGACCGTACACAATGTAGCAGAGCTGAAAATTGTAACCGTTGAAGGTGAATTACTGCAGCTGGGTTGCAGTGGACTGGACTCCCCGGGCTATGACCTGCTTGCACTGATGACTGGCTCGGAAGGCATGCTAGGTATCATTGTAGAAGCCACACTTACACTGCTACCAAAGCCGGATACCGCAAAAGCTATACTGGCCGCATTCGATGACGTGGTTAAGGCAGGTGAAGCAGTAGGCAATATCATCTCGGCCGGCATTATCCCGGCTGGTCTCGAAATGATGGATAAGTTATCTATCCGGGCTGCTGAGGATTTTGTACATGCCGGCTACCCCACTGATGCGGAAGCCATACTCCTGTGTGAACTCGATGGGGGTGAACACGAAGTTGCCGAGCATATTGTTAACGTTCAGCAGATTCTCAACACGAGTGGTGCCACAGAAGTAAGAGTTGCCCGAGACGACGAGGAACGTATGACCTTCTGGAAAGGTCGTAAGGCTGCCTTCCCGGCGGTCGGTCGCATATCACCGGATTACTACTGTATGGATGGCACCATACCACGCAAGCATCTGCCCGAGGTGCTACAGACCATTGCCGACCTGTCAGCAGAATACCAGCTACCGGTCGCCAATGTTTTCCATGCCGGTGATGGCAACCTGCACCCGTTGATATTATATGATGCCAACAAGCCAGGTGAGCTCGAACGCACGGAAGAATTCGGTGGCAAAATACTCGAACTCTGCGTAAAAGTCGGTGGCACAATTACTGGTGAACACGGCGTGGGCATGGAAAAAATACAGCAAATGTGTGTTCAGTTTGACTCACTCGAATTGAGCCAGTTTCATGCCGTCAAACATGCTTTCGATAAAAAATCCCTGCTTAACCCTGGCAAGGCAGTACCGACATTACACCGCTGTGCAGAATTTGGTGCCATGCACGTACATCATGGGAAACTGCCTCATCCCGAACTTGAACGGTTTTAATAATGGGTGATACCAGTCAGCAACTGCAATCCAGTCTAGAGCATGCCTATGGGTCTAAAACACCACTAAGCATCTGTGGTGGAAATAGCAAAGCCTTCTATGGCCCAGATATCGATGCCGATGTACTGGATGTAAAATCTCACAGTGGAATTATTAGCTATGAACCCACTGAGCTGGTGATTACTGCCCGAGCTGGCACCCCGTTGCAAGAAATTGAAGCGACGCTGAAATCCGAACGACAGATGCTCGGTTTCGAACCCCCCGGTTACGGACAACAGGCGACGCTGGGCGGGACCATTGCCTGCAATTTCTCGGGCCCGAGACGACCTTATCGTGGTGCTGCACGTGATTATGTACTGGGCTGCACAATCATCAATGGCAAAGCAGAGAAGATGCACTTCGGCGGAGAAGTCATGAAGAATGTTGCCGGTTATGATGTATCCAGGCTGATGTGTGGCGCAATGGGAACCCTTGGTCTCATGCTGGATGTCTCTCTCAAGGTAATTCCGTTAGCTGAAGTCGAAATTACGCTGGTACAGGAATGCAAACTAAACACTGCATTGCAGAAGATGCATCACTGGATGCTGCAATCAATGCCCCTGACGGCCAGTTGTTATGACGGCGAAAAACTCTATTTACGGCTGGCGAGCAACCAGCCAGAAATCAATGAAGCTATCAGGGTCATCGGCGGTGACCTGCTCGATAACAGTGAGCAATTCTGGCAACAGCTGAAAGAGCATGAACTGGATTTTTTTAATTCATCAAAGCCTCTATGGAGGCTTTCCCTTGCATCAAACGTAGAACCATTATCTGTTGAAGGTGATAGTTTCTATGAATGGGGTGGTGCACTGCGCTGGTTAAATAGTGATGCGCCTGCAGATGAAATTCGACGTTTACTCAATAGACATAATGGCCATGCAACCTTGTTCAGAAACAATAAAGCAGGAATTGAGCCTTTCCATGAATTACCGACAGGCCTGCTAAAAATACATCGTGAACTAAAGCAGGCATTTGACCCGGCTAACATTCTTAACCCGGGTAAGCTTTATGCAGATATTTAAACAGGACAGACATGCAAACTAAACTGCATAAAAACTTTCTACAAACTTCCCAGGGAGATGAAGCCAACAGCATACTCCGCGCCTGTGTACATTGTGGCTTCTGCACAGCAACCTGTCCTACCTACCAGCTTCTCGGTGATGAACTGGATAGCCCAAGAGGAAGAATCTACCTGATTAAACAGGTACTGGAAGGCCAGCAGATAAGTAGTAAAACTCGTTCTCATCTGGATCGATGCCTGAGCTGTCGTGCCTGTGAAACCACCTGCCCCTCGGGTGTGCGTTATGGCCGCCTGATCGATATCGGTCGTGAAATTGTCGAACAACAGGCACCTCGCAGCATTGTTGAAACGACAAAGCGCTTTCTTCTCAGGAAGTTGATTCCCTATCCCAAACGGTTTTCAGTTTTACTGGGTGTTGCAAGAGCTGTAAAACCATTGCTGCCCGATGCAATTAAAAACAAGATTCCTGATAAGCAGCAGCAAGGAACATGGCCCTCCCTAACTCAGCAACGAAAAATGCTGGTACTGGGTGGCTGTGCACAAAAAGCCGTCACTGCTCAAACCAACATCTCTGCCGCGAAGATTCTTAATCAACTGGGCATCGAATTAATAGATGCTAAAAATGCAGGTTGCTGCGGCGCAGTGAGTCATCATCTTTCTGCGATCAATGAATCACATAATTTTATCAAACGAAACATCGATGCATGGTGGCCCTACATTGAACAGGGTGTCGAAGCAATTGTGATTACTGCGAGTGGCTGCGGTGTAATGATTAAGGAATACGGAGAAATACTCAAGGAAGATATGCACTATGCAGAAAAAGCTAAACGGGTTAGTGAAATTACCCGTGACATCAGTGAAGTACTTATGCAGGAAAATTTACCAGAATGTCCGCATGCAAAAGACATAAAAGTGGCCTTCCATAGTCCGTGCACTCTTCAGCATGGACAAAAATTAAATGGTGTAGTTGAAAACATCCTGACTAGAATCGGTTATGAATTAGTCGCCATTAAAGATTCACATCTATGCTGTGGTTCTGCGGGCACCTATTCCATACTGCAAGCAGATTTATCGACACAGTTACTGGACAATAAACTGACAGCGCTACAAGCAAAACAGCCCGACTACATTGCAACTGCAAACATTGGCTGCCAGATGCATCTGGCGACTAAAGCTGATACACCTGTTATACACTGGATAGAATTACTCGATAAAAGTCTATCGTGAAAATATTTTTCTATATTTTTACAACTATTTAAATACACGAATCATAGAAACATACTTTTAATCCATGTAATCGATATTAACAATAACCTTTAATAAACATCTATTATGAATATCAACCTTGTCACTTATACTCACTTTATAGCATAAGCGACATAGGAATTTTTCCCTTCTATTCAGCTAATTCTATACGTTTTCCATTATTTTAATGAAGCAGGCATATAGCGCTAACCAGCAGATAAACTCTTTTTGTGACCAGCCTCTCTATTTCGAATGAAACAGATATGCGAGACAAACATTTTGACTATCATAAGAACCAGAAAAAACATCTTAGCCTGACTAAGCATTACAAGCTAAATGATTAAAACCTTCTTATATGGACATAACTAACCGTTACAGAATAAGCAGGGTATTATGAAAAAACTAGCACAACGTTTGTTTAGCAAAACAGAAAATGATTATATTTCTGCGAAGGGCACAGAAGTTAAAATCCTTTTCTCCTCGGAAAATCCATCACTGCTTGGCAAGACAATGAAGACGACTGCGATAGAAATGTCGCGCAAGAGTATACGTCTTGCTGTTTCACATGCGATAGAAATCGATTCAGTGCTTGATATATCGGTTAAGCTTCAGGGTAGTGAACGCACATACAACCTGACAGGTAATGTGCGCTGGCGTTTACCTTCTACTCACGATGAATACCATATTGTACTGGTGTTACGCGAGCGGAATGATATACGTTCAGACCTGAAAGCATGGAAGGCAAATTTCGAACAGAATTTCGAATATGCTCACGCAGTGTAGTGATGATATAAAGAGCAACATAATTCTTTGTAGAAAAATGATATAGCCCTTGGTGATATAGCCCTTGGTGGCTGTGTTGAAGTTTTCGCAGTCACCACTTTTATTCTAGAAATGATATCATAGCGAGCTTTCATAAACGGAAGCCATTAATTGAAACAGGCAGATATCATTCAACAAACGCGCTGCTGGCTAGAATCAGTAATCATTGCTCTTAATTTCTGCCCGTTTGCACGGCGTGAATTTATCAATCAGCGTATTCGATATAGTGTTGCAGATACACCTGACCTTGCCTCTGTTTTACAACAGCTGGCTGATGAAATAGCCTATCTCGAGCATCATAGCAATACTGAAACAACTCTATTTATTCTACCGACCGGCCTTGAACAGTTCGACGACTTTCTCGACCTTATCGATCTGGGCGATCAGCTTATTGATGATCTGGGCTATCGCTCGATATACCAGATCGCTCACTTTCATCCGGACTATTGCTTCGATGGAGTTGAGCCAGATGACGCCTCTAACTTCACCAATCGCTCGCCCTGGCCCACGCTGCACCTGTTACGTGAAAGCAGCCTGCAAAAGGCTATCGAAGCATATGGCGATACCTCGGTTATCCCCGATGAGAATATTAAGCTGGCACGTAAACTGGGCTTTGCTAAAATGCAGGCTCTTTTAAACCAGTGCAGACACACCGATACCTGATATGTTAACTCTTAGCCAGCTTGCCATTTATCCAGTTAAATCCTGTGCACAGATCGCTCTCGAAATGGCAAAAATAAGCCCATTTGGACTTAGCATGGACAGGCGCTGGATGCTGGTAGATGAAGATGGTGTCATGCTAACCCAGCGCAAACACGCCTCAATGTGCCTGATACACTGCCGCTTAACCAGCAATGGCAATGAACTGGAAGTCAGCGTAGCCGGCAAAGCGAGCCTGGGGATCACAATCCCCAAAGATAGCCTGGTACGGGAAGCCAGGGTATGGGGCGACACCTGTCATTCACTTGACTGTGGCGATGAAGCCGCCAACTGGTTTAGTGATTTCCTGGGCACTCCCGCCCGACTGGTATATTTCCCCGAGAATGAATTTCGACAGTGCGACCCTGTATATGCACAACCAGGAGATCAAACCGCGTTTAGCGATGGCTTTCCTTACCTGCTTATCAGCCAGGCATCCCTTGACGACCTCAATGGGCGCCTCGACACGCCTGTGGAGATGAAGCGCTTTCGCCCGAACCTGGTAGTGACAGGTAATCAAGCTTTCGAAGAAGATAGCTGGAAGAGAATTCGCATTGGTGATGTCACCTTCCGCCTGGTTAAACCCTGCAGCCGATGTATTATTCCCAGTATAGACCCACAGACTGGCACTAAAACAGCCGAGCCCTTAAGAGCCCTCAGCCGCTATAGAATGCGTGATAATAAAATCTTCTTCGGCCAGAACCTGATTGCCGAAGGCAGTGGTGAATTACAGGTGGGTATGCCTGTGGAGATACTTGAATAAGCGGGCAAATACCTCTGTCAGTGACTCAAACTTCAGGACCAAGCAGGAATTCGACTTCTTCAAAGCCCATATCTTCCAGTTCTTCCATCAGATCCTCCCAGTTATAGTCCGGCACATTGCTTTCTATTCTGGCAATCGCCCCTGTAGCAGCCCGATACACTTCATGTTCTTCGTAATCATCCGGGATTTTAAGCAGGCGAATACCTTTAGCATCCTTACTGGGTAAAACCATGAGTTTATCTGACATATTCAACTGACCTTTTAGTATGACTAAATTAATAGAATGATGGATGAAACCATTTGATAATATAGTGCTCTAATATAGGCAATATACAATAATTTCAATTGACCCATGACAAACATGCCCCATTTTCTAACATTCCTATGCTGCCTGCTAATTCACACTAACATATCCAGTGCGGCGGACAGTGCAAATAACACGTATAACGGCAACCTGCCAGAATACAGTACGACCTATGACCCTTCACGCGATGCCTTTAAAGATGGTGCTGCCGCTATTGAACTGGCAACGCGCACCAGTCGGCGCATCCTCATTGAACTGGGTGGTGACTGGTGCAAATGGTGTCATGAGATGGATGCATTTTTCGATCAGAATCCCGACATCAAACAGCAGCTGCATGAGACATTTGTCATGCTCAAGGTCAATGTCAGCGACAGCAATGATAATGCTGATTTTTTAAAAGCCTTTCCTAAGCCACTTGGTTACCCGCATATGTATGTGGCCGAATATAATGGTAAGGTACTCTGGTCTCAGGATACGGCAGATTTTCTTAATAACGGAAAATACAGCCGCGATACCTTTATGGATTTCTTTAAACGCTGGCGCATCAGTAAGTGAACTGAAATGAAAAAAAACCTGATTAACCGACGACAGTTTATCCAGCTGGTGACCGCTCTTAGCGCTGGTTATCCAGTGATTAGCCGTGCATCGATGCACACACTGGGGACAGAAGATCAGCAGGTGTATAAAAACCTCCAGGACCCCTGGCTCACGCTGGCAAATGTACAGGAACATCTGTTCCCTGCAGATGACACATCACCCGGTGCAAAAGATATATATGCATTACGATTCCTGCAGAACATGCTCGATGCACCCGATACTGATGCTGAAGAGAAACAGTTCATTCTCGACGGGGTTAACTGGTTGAATGATTTTGCAAACAAACATCATAAACTGTCTTTTGTGAAATTAAACACTGAACAACGCGAAAACATTTTACGTACCATAGAAAAAAGTAAAGCGGGTAGCCGCTGGTTATCACTGATGATGACCTATCTGGTAGAGGCCCTGTTAAGTGACCCAGTCTATGGTGGCAATAAAGATCGTAAGGGCTGGCAATGGCTGGAACATATCCCCGGCTTTCCCACTCCCACAACCGATAAAGTCTATTTCAAACTTGGCTCTCAGGCCTCACCGCGCAGGAGAACCAAAGCATGAGCCAGGATTATGATGTCTGTGTGATTGGTAGTGGCGCCGGTGCTGGCCCGGTGATTTACGAGCTCGCGAAAGCGGGCAAGTCTGTCGTGGTGCTGGAAAAAGGCCCTTGGTTAAACGAAAAAGATTTCTTCAAGGATGAAATGGCCTGCTGCAGACGCAGCACCTACACACCCGATCTTGAAGATGAACAACATGTCATCGAAGAAGAAACCCGCAGTGGCGGCTGGGTGAGTGAACCGACCTCAGAGTCTGGCTGGGATTTCTGGAATGGCAATGTCGTTGGTGGTTCATCGAACTTTATGAGCGGTTATTTCTATCGTCTTAAACCGCAGGACTTTCGACTGTTATCCGAATTTGGCCCAATCAAAGGCGCCAATATAGCAGACTGGCCAATCAGCTATGAAGAACTCGAACCCTACTACACAAAAACAGAAATTGAAGTCGGCATATCCGGTAAGGTAATACCACACCGGTACCAGGAACCCAGATCAACCCGTGACTTCCCCTACCCGCCCACCAGCGAACACCCTATTGTTAAACGAATAGATGATGCATGTGAAGCACTGAATTACCAGTCACTGCCCACACCAAGGGCGATACTGTCCCGTCCTGATATGGGGCGGAATAGCTGTGAATACTCCGGCTACTGTGGCAGTTATGGTTGCTCATCCGGCGCCAAGGGTAGTTCACGCGCAGCATTACTAGACCGTGCTGTGGCTACAGGGAATTGTGAAATCCGTCCTCACGCTAAAGCGTACAAACTGAAAAGTGACCAGAAAGGTCGTGTTACAGAAGCACTGTATTTCGACATTGATGGTAAAGCGCAAACCATATCTGCCAGGCAGTTTGTGGTTGCCTGCCAGGCAATAGAAACCTCACGTCTACTACTGGCCTCCGACGGCCCCAGACATCCAGATGGGCTGGGTAATAACTACCAGCAGCTGGGCAGGAACCTGCTGTTTTCAGGTGGTGGAAGTGGTGGTGGAGATTTCAGTTACAGCAAGATGGACAAACTCTCTGCCTCCGCTATGAAAACCCGTGGGCCGTTCGTCAATCGCGGCCTGCAGGACTGGTATTTCTTCGAAGACAAAAACTTTGGCGGTAAAGCCAAAGGCGGACTTATCGATTTCCTGCTGCGTCACCCGAATGCCATCTCAAAGGCTATGTCTGCACGCTGGAATGATGATGACAACCTTAACTGGGGGCAGAATTTCAAGCGTGATCTAAAGGCAGCATTCACATCATCCCAGGAACTGCAATTTGAAATTTTCAATGACTGGTTACCAACGGATAACTGCTTTGTCAGCCTCGATCATTCAGTAAAAGACAAGTGGGGTTCACCGGTTGCCAAAGTGCGTGTCGGTTACCATGAACATGATCTTAAAGTCGGCGAGTATCTCGCAGAGAAAGCCGAGAAAGTATTAAAGCAGATGGGTGCAGAGAATATTCGCTCCAGCGTCAGCGGCTCTCCCCCACCAAACCTGATGGCCGGTGGCTGTCGTTTTGGAGATGACATCCGCTATTCAGTGCTGGACAGAGACTGCAAGGTTCATGATGTCGATAACCTCTATGTTACCGACGGCAGCTTTATGCCCACCGGCGGCAGTGTGCCCTACACCTGGACCATCTACGCCAACGCATTTCGTGTAGCCGATATTCTTAAACAACGCGTGTAATACAGTATGAAGTGTGTGATTTCACACACTTCTGTGTGATATAACCTGAAAACACCGACCGTCACACTACCCCTTCCTATATAAATCAATAGCTTATCAGTTGGCCCGAATACTGCTGCTTTTTTAGATTAATAAAATACAACTACTCGGACTACCTGAAAATTAACAGCAATAGATTAGTGACAGGGAAAGCATATTTATACATGCAGAATAATGAATACATAACCTGGATTGGCGCACTTGGCCTGGCGATCATTATTCATGCCGCTCTACTCGTCAATATAAGCCAGGACTGGGAAGCCCTGAAGCATTACTCTACACCAGCAAAAAATATAACTATCGACTTCAGTTTTATAACGCAACTGGAAAAAATCAGTACACCAGACAAAATACCTGCAAAAGTAAAGCCTCGACAGAAACCAGCAGCAAAAAAAACAGTCACGCCTGATGCAAAGCCGAAAGAAGTAAGCCCAACTGAAACCGGTAAAGTAAAGACGTATATCCCTCCTGCGCCAATAACTCAATCTGAAATAACCCAACCTGAAATAAAGGAAAATCAGGCTGAGCCTGTTCTTCAAGCAGCAGAACCCAGTTACAGCAAAAATGAAATAGATTTATATTTACAGCAATTACTCGCGCATATTGAAAAACACAAGTATTATCCATCATCTGCACGACGCAGGGGCCTAACAGGTGAAGTGATGATTGAGCTATCAATTAACCATCAGGGAAATATAGACAGGCTAAATACCAGCGGTGAACACAGAATATTAAACCAGGCCGCTAAACAAACCATTCAAACTGCAATACCACTACCTGTATCCGGTGATACATTTAGCTACCCGTTAGAACTATCATTTAATATGCAATACAAACTGAAATAAGTGATAAAATACAAAAAAATATATATTTATTAATACTAAGAAATCATTATGACCTCATCATCCCCAGCACAAAACTGTTATTTCTGCAAAGTAGTCAATGGCGAAGCCGATCCATTTATATATGAGAATCGATCATTCGTAGGTATATTTGATACTAACCCAGTAAACCCTGGCCACGCACTGATTATGCCTAAACGACATGTTGCTTCTATTTTTAGCCTGAACGAAATTGAACATGATGATTATTTTGAAGCGCTTGGTGGCGTTAAGCAGGTTGTAGAATCAACCGATATGAAATCTCTCTACGAAGAAATGCTCACAAGAGATTACCTTAAAGACCGCCCCAGAGGCCATATTGAAACAGTTCTAGAATTACCGTTTCTGGGAAACCAGCCTAATGCCTATACACTGGGAAACAATGATGGAAGAGAAGCAGGACGAAGTATCGATCACCTGCATATTATTGTGCTACCTCGTTATAAAGGGGATGTAGAAAATCCGAGTGGTGGTATCCGAAATGTCATACCTGCTCGAGCTCAATATAAACGATTGTAAACCTAATAAATCATCAGTAATGATATCAGCACACAATAACGTCAATTAGAATCAGGTACTATAAAATTATATTTAACCAGACTGTTCTACTAATCTTCAAGCATATAATCGTTTCAGGTTGTACCTGGCTAATTCACAAGGCATATATTTCCGACAACATAAAGGTAAAACCACAACCCATTATCAACGTCAATGGCAGACCTACTCGAAGAAAGTCCGTAAATTTATAGCCACCCGCACTGTATATAAGTAAATTTGTCTGGTAGCCAATAGGCGTTGCATAACTCATATTTGCACCAAATAGTACAGCCAGTATAAAGGGTTCTAATGGGACACCCAGCTGTTGAGCAATATTCACTGCTATCGGTGTGCCAATCACTGCAGCAGCCGTATTCGATATTACATTTGTCACGATAGACATCAGGAATATCAGGCCACTTAATATCAGCACTACTGATGCTCCCTGGGTCATCTGTACAAACTGGTAAGCCAGGTAATCGGTCCCTCCGGTATCAATTAATGCCCTGCCAAGAGATAAACTCACCACAATTATCAGGATCACCTGAACATTTAATGCCTTTGTTATATCACGCCAGTTAAGGCATCCTGCCAGCAGCACAAATCCGGCACCACTAAGCGCGCTCACAGAGATAGGTAAAATATTGAGTGATGCAAAAAACACAATGGCGACCATGGTCAATATAGCCAGTGGTCCCTTGGCGGTTAGTGGATAATCAATCTTATTATCGAGAACCAGTAACTGGGTATCTTCCTTGATGAGCTGAATGTCTTCTCGCCGACCCTGCACCAGTAACATATCACCCTGACGCATTATGATATTACTGACCTCATTGTTAATTCGTTCTGTAGGTTTATTCAAGCGATGCATCGCGAGTACGACTATGTTGTATTTCTCTGCCAGTCTTGCCTGCTTGAGAGAGCGGTTATGCAAAATGGAATTCCCTGTTACCAGAACTTCTGCCAGTACCTGGTTATCATCCTGAACCTTATATTCACCTGAAACCAGCTCATCCTGCTGGGTTATATTATGTAATGTTCCTTTCAGGGTATATTCTGCCTCTTTCAACTTTTCTGCGGTACCACTGATAAACAAACCATCACCTGGCTGTAACAGGACACTGGGCAAAGGCAATATCATCTGGTTTTTCTTGCGTCTTATCTTGTGAATCGAAATAGAATAGTCAACAGCCTGCAATATAGACTGTATATCTTTTCCTTCTGTGTAACTCGTGTCTGAAAGAAATAAAACGGCATTGTAAATTCGCTGGCTTGTATTGGTTAAATCTATTTCACGTTCAGGCAAAAGTAGAGATGAGAATATCCATAAGAATAAAATACCTGCTGCACCCACTACAATAACCGGATAACTGAAATCAAACATGGAAAATTCTATACTACTAATATCTGCTGCAATGGAAACAACAAGCAGGTTAGTCGATGTTCCAATGGTAGTTGCCATTCCACCTACAAGCGTAGCGAAACCAACTGGCATAAGTATTTTAGAGGGAGAAATTTCTGCCTTCAGCGCCACACTGATTAAAACGGGTATTAACAGAATAACAATTGGGGTATTGTTCATAAACGCACTCAACAATGCCCCCATCAGCAGGGTAAAAAGTAGTACCGGTGCTGGATATCTGTTCCAGTAACTCGACAGAATAGCAGTAAAGAACCTGAGCGCCCCTGTTGTTTCTATGCTTTTACCTACAATCATTAAAGAACAAATGGCAACCAGGGCTTCATGACCAAAACCTGAAAAAAAATCAGCGGCACTGAGCGTCGTCCCATCTATTCGCACAAAAGGAAATAGACTAAAAACCAAACTAAGTACAATCAGTACAAGCAGGCTAATAGTTTCTAGTCGATATCTATCCTGTGCAAAGAGTATTAATGCAATCAGGGTAAGAGAGAGAACAGCAACAGCGTGGTTTGTAAGCTCCATCAACGACTTACCTGCTTCAGCCAGAGAAATATATGCTGTTGATATAAAGGGATATATCAACCACTATTAATAGTAGCAGATATTTCAGGATCTACTGCAAGAAGCAATTCTGTACTTACTGGTTATTCAGCAGTTTCTCTATCTGATTGATAATATCTGGGTGATGTGGAGTTATTGCACTCATATAATCAGTCACAAAGTGTCCCTTACGGTCAATCAGGTACTTGTGAAAGTTCCACATGGGATATCGTCCAGATGCCTGTGCCAGCGATCTGTAAAAACCATGTGCATTATTTTTTGTAACTGAAGTTTTTTCAAACATTGGAAATTCTACGCCATAGGTTAAACGACAGAATGATTTAATTTCTTCCTCGGTACCTGGTTCCTGCTGACCAAAATCATTGGATGGAAAACCAAGGACAACCAGGCCCTGCTGTTTGTATCGACGATATAGTTTTTCCAGGTCATCATACTGGTCAGTATAGGCACATCGACTAGCGGTATTTACAATGAGTAATACCTTACCCTGATAGCGTTCACATAAGTTTACTGTATCTTTCTCATTCAGTGTTCTGAAATTAAAATTAAGTAATTCAGAACAGGTTTCGGCCATAACCGGCTGAACAAGGAACATACTCAAAAGGATTAAGCGTAAAATCATCGAAGGACCCCAGATCAATTAAATATTGCAACTAACAAAATAATTAAACGGGTAAAGAACCCATCGATTTAAATTTGCTTACCCCTACGGGTAGTTTACGTAAGTTTTTCACCCCTTCTCCTCCAACCCATATATCTATGTCTTCAATCAGTACCTGCCGTAATTCTATAATATGAGAGCGAATACTCTTATACTGGTACGCTCCGCTAAACGTCAGCGCAACAATATCCACATTGAAATTATCTGCAGCTTTAGCAAGCTGATCCATAGGCACAGAACTGCCAAGATTAATAACACTTAGTCCCTGTGCTGAAAGCAAGGCCGAAAGCATGAGTAAACCAAGGGTATGATCTTCACCAGGTAATGTTGCAAGTAATACCGCTGGTTTAGCCGATGTTTTCTGTAGTTTTTCTATTTCTGCATTTAAAAATCTCATCAGCTGTTGAGAGAGAAAATGCTCCTGGTAAATTTGCAGTTGCCCACCTGCCCATGAATCACCAACAGCCTTCAGCAGTGGCGTAACTGTGTCATGTATAAATCCCTGCATACCCTGCTTGTCATAGCTCCGCTTGAGCAGATTGATAATTTCTTCGGCATCGGAGGATTGAAGTGACTGCATAATTTCATCGACGGTATGATTGTTTGCTGTTGATTCATTCAGGAGGCCTGTTTCCAGCTCACACAGTGCCTGCTCGTTTAATGACAGTACTTTACCTGGTCGTAGTCCCTGGTCCAGCAGACGACGGACTCTCTGTAATCTACGCACTTGCTGTTCGGGATATACTCTCTCCCCCCGGTCATTGCGTTGTGGCCTGGGAAAGCCGTAACGACGCTCCCATACCCTCAAAGTATCTCTCGCGATACCTGTATCACGCTCTACCACGCCAATTGTAAATAGCTCAATACTATCAGTCATTTAACACACCATCTTGATTTAATATCTTATGTTAATACAGAAGAGAAATCCAATCTTAACGTATTTTGTCCTAGACAAAAAGAATTATTTAATTATACTGAATCTACAATGAACAAGTATCAGCAACTAGTGGCTATGTATGAAAAAACTGGCACTTAACAGGCAAAAAACATAAACAGGACACCAGGCAGTGAACAACAAGACAGACACTTCACTTACAGCTACTTCACCGAGTCACTCAGCTGAAACGTCCTCGCAGGACAAGCGTCTGCCCTGCCGTGGCTGCACCAGGCAATGCAGCGATTACACACGATGCAATGGTAGCCCCTGGAGACTTAGAGTTAGCGCTAACAGGAAGTAAACATGAAAACGATTACGATCTATTATGACAGCCACTGCCCTCTATGTATGGCAGAGATGTTACAACTAAAATCATACGACCAGCAGGGACAGATCTGTTTTGCAGATCTGCACGCAGAAAATTTTACTGACAAATACCCGCATATCGATAGACAGAAAGCGTATGACAGACTTCATGTTGAACTTGAAAACGGTGAGATATTGCTCGGACTGGATGCAAGCTGCAAAATCTGGAACACGGTCGGTAAGCATCGCTGGTTAAAACTGCTACGCCTACCACTAATCAAGCAGGTCTCTGATGTTTTTTATACGCTGTTTGCGAAATATCGTGAACCGATATCACTTCTACTGACAGGCAGCAGACGATGTAGCAGCTGTGATATTGAGCAGGCACATATCACACAGGAGAAGCAATTATGAATGCACGCTTACAGAATAAATTACTGGTCAGTGTTAGAAAAGATGAAGACTCAGATTGCTGGATATGGCTAGGCCAGATATCTAATAGCGGACATGGACGACTAATGATTAAAACTGAAGAAAATGGAACACGGATGGAAAGCGCAGAGAATGTCAGTTATATGGGGTTTGTTGGTGAGATCCCTGATGGCATGTATGCCAGGCAAACCTGCAATAATCGCTTATGTGTTAATCCAGAGCATCTTGCGCTGTTTGAATTCGCTCATCTCTAG
>JBFHVK010000021.1:0-17367 GCA_041589615.1 Gammaproteobacteria bacterium
CTCCGGCGTGACAGGCCGGCATTCTAACCAGCTGAACTACCGGTCCGAAATTGGTGGGTGATGAGAGATTTGAACTCCCGACATTCGCCTTGTAAGGGCGACGCTCTACCAACTGAGCTAATCACCCTCTGGTAAAGAGGCCGAGATTCTATATTACGGTGATCTTATTTTCCATCCTTTTTTTAACTAATTTCTGCCTTCCCCACTTTTTTCCTTATAATTCTTCCGAAAAGTCTCATTTCCCATTTTTTCTATCTGGAAATCAATCATTTGCCTAAACAACTCTAACAACGACTGGTAGCTATTCTTATCACCTTCAAGGCACCTCAGCGCTTTAACAATACACTCCACGGTTGATAGATAGCCTTTCTCTGGTGCTTTTCGGATTCTGTATTCTGATTGTGCATCATCAGCAAAAGTCAGCGCCTTGAGTGAGTGTAGCTGGGGATTGAGCTGCCATATCCTGCTCGCCTTACGCCAGGTTGCATCAATGATAATCAGTGTTTCTGGCTGCCAGTCATCTATATCATCCGGTATTGTCAGCGCACTCCCTGAGGGATACATGACTGCCGTTCTTTCACCTTCCTGGCTTATAATACGCTTTAATTCTGTATGTTCAGTAAAGTCTTCACCCACCCATACCGAATACTGTTGCAGGCCTAGTTCTGCTATGATCGCAGAACCCTTGGAATTACTGGCTTCGTCGGGGTGTTGCAGCACAATAATCCTGATCGTATTTTCCTGCTTTTCGATACGTCCACACAGGCAACTTACTTTGGCACGGTGACACTGGTAACAGAATGCTCGAGACATCTTCAACACAACTGGTATTTAGTCTGGTCGATCATTATAGCCTGCCAAGGGTCAAACATTTCTATAAGAATAACGGTATGCGCGCACAGGCACCTCGAAGTGATGAGGTGTATATCGCAACACAGGGCACGAAAATCGTAGCCGCATTGCGCCTGCATCCGGTTAATCATGTTTTCCTGCTACGCAGTATGTGTGTTGATAGCCAGCTCAGAAACCAGGGTATTGGATCGATCCTCCTTGATCACCTTCAACCTCGTCTTGATGAAATTGAGTGCTACTGTTTTCCATTTAGTCACTTGACCGGTTTCTATCAGCGTGCTGGTTTTCATATTATCTCTACAGATCTTGCTCCTGAAGCCATAAACGACAAGTTTCAGCGTTATCTTGGTAATGGCAAAGACATCTGTTTAATGAAGCACAATCACCAGTCCATGCTAAAATAGCATCGCTTTTGACTCTAGATTATGAGATTTAATTATGTTTGATGTTAATGAATATTTTGATGGTAAGGTTAAATCACTGGCTTTCAAGGCGGGTGACGACAAGGCCACTATCGGCGTAATGGCTGCTGGCGATTATGAATTTGGCACTAACTGTGTAGAGCATATGACGCTCATTAGCGGCCAGATGTCTGTTAAATTGCCCGATGAAGATGACTGGCGAGATATTGCTGTTAATGAAACCTTCGTGGTTGATGCCAATACTTCTTTCCTGGTTAAAATCGGCTGCGACACCTCTTATCTTTGCCTGTATAAATAATCCAGCGATACCATGACATGAAGTATAAAGACCTCCGTGATTTCATCAACCAGCTGGAACAGCAGGGTGAGCTCAAACGTATTAGCGTTGAAGTAGACCCATACCTTGAGATGACTGAAATCTGTGACCGAACCCTCAGGGCACAGGGCCCGGCCCTGCTATTTGAAAACGTTAAGCATTCAAATGTGCCTGTACTGGCAAATCTGTTCGGCACACCACACCGTGTTGCTATGGGCATGGGTGAGGACTCGGTCGATGCACTTCATGAGATTGGCAAGCTTCTCGCCTTCCTCAAGGAGCCTGAGCCACCTAAAGGCATGAAAGACGCCTGGGATAAACTACCTATTTTCAAACAGGTGTTGAATATGGCACCAAAGGTCGTCAGTAAGGCACCTTGCCAGGCTCATATCCTAGAAAAAGATGACATTGATCTTGGCAATATCCCCATACAAACCTGCTGGCCTGAAGATGCAGCTCCACTTATTACCTGGGGCCTTGTGGTTACCAGGGGGCCGAATAAGGAGCGTCAGAACCTGGGTATCTATCGCCAGCAGGTAATCGGTAAAAATCGCGTTATAATGCGCTGGCTATCTCACCGGGGCGGTGCTCTTGATTTCAAGGAGTGGCAGCAGCAACATCCTGGCGAACCCTTCCCTGTCGCCGTTGCCCTGGGTGCCGATCCGGCCACCATCCTGGGTGCCGTTACACCCGTGCCAGATACATTATCCGAATATGCCTTTGCGGGATTATTACGCGGCAGTAAAACCGAAGTCACACAATGTAAGCTTAGTGACTTACAGGTACCTGCTTCTGCCGAGTATGTACTGGAGGGCTATATCTATCCTGATGATATGGCACCTGAAGGTCCTTATGGGGATCACACTGGTTACTACAATGAAGTCGAGAATTTTCCTGTATTCACCATCGAAAAAATTACACACCGCAAAGAACCTATTTATCACAGCACCTATACTGGACGTCCACCCGATGAGCCGGCAATTCTCGGCGTTGCACTGAATGAGGTTTTTGTACCGATTCTTAAAAAACAGTTTCCCGAAATTGTCGATTTTTATTTGCCACCCGAAGGCTGTTCGTATCGACTTGCGGTTGTAAGCATGAAAAAACAGTATCCTGGTCATGCCAAACGGGTAATGATGGGTGTATGGTCTTTCCTGCGTCAGTTTATGTATACCAAATTCGTGATTGTTGTTGATGATGATGTAAATACACGAGACTGGAATGATGTTATCTGGGCGATGACTACACGTATGGACCCGGTACGTGACACAACCATGATAGAAAACACACCGATAGACTATCTCGATTTTGCCTCGCCCGTCTCAGGTCTTGGCTCAAAAATGGGTTTCGATGCCACTAACAAACTACCCGGCGAGACAGATCGCGAGTGGGGACGTCCTATTGTAATGCGTGACGATATTAAACAACGCGTCGATGACATCTGGCAATCACTCGGGATTTTTGACGAAGAATAAATCTTATAGTTATGAATAAAATGTTATATGAAGTACGCGAAAGCCTGATACATGGCAAAGGGCTTTTTGCCACTGACTCTATTAAAGAGGGCGATATTATCGGTGAAATAAGTTACAACCCGGTAGAAGAAGATGGACCTTACGTATTATGGATTGATGAGTCTGTTGGCATCCAGGTCGACTGTGATCTTAAATACATCAATCATCATAAGCAGCCAAATGCCTGTTATTGTGAAGACCTGCAAGTTGTTGCTTTACGGGATATAGTCGCAGGTGAGGAAATCACCCACGACTATGGTGACGACTGGGATAACTGATTAGAAATTGATACCAAATGTCAGCTGATAAGTCTGCTTTACATTCATTTTAGCTTCATAGTCGTACCCTATATACGTACCAGAAAGCACATCTTCATCACCGTTTAAAAAACGTATTTTTAGATTAAAATCGAATCTTCTGTCAGCAGATATTGCACCAATACTCAAACCTGCTGTTACACCGGAAAGGTCAATTGTGGAACTATTTGCGCCAATACTTTGTGCTGCTGCAGCATCCGTACTTTCATATTTCTGCAAGCCAAATAAGAAACCCGCATATATATTGTTATCAAATCTATAGTTTGGAGACACTTCAAACAGATAGTAATCATCATCTGAATCAGGTATATAAACAGTGCCTGTGAGATACATACTATCGGTAATTCTTGCCATACCCAGGCCAAGTAACATTGCGTTATCAGAATCAGTTAAGGAATCACTGATTATCATTGATCCGGTATCAATGGCGACTTCTACTTCTACTTTCTGTTTAAATGTACCGATGCTTAGCTGGATAAAATTTTCAGCAAAGCCTGCTTGTGGAATTAGACATCCCACGCATAATGCACAAAACATAAAACACTTCACAATCATTCCTGGCCACCCATTTATTTATTATATATAACTAACAGTTTGCCGTGTATTTAAACAAACTGTTCTGCCAGTCAGTATACTCACTGGAATGAAGCTCATCTACGAGCTTCACATTTTCACCAAGCTCATTTTCATACCAGCCACGATGATTCTGTAATGGCTCTACGGAATACCCCCACCAGCTGCCATCTGCATCCTGCGCGATATAATTCACCCATGCGGGCACTTCTAGAAGTGAAAAATCAGGCTTCGACGAACTCATCCAGCTCGTCATCCATATGCATCATGGTGAGCTCTGAAAAACCACCAATCCACTTACCATCGATTGTAATCTGCGGCACCGTACGTGCGCCCTGTGTTATTTCGGACATTTCTCGTAATGCACCACGATCACTATCCACCATGGCTACTTCAAAGGGTATTTTCCACTTTTCTAGTAAGTTCTTTGTTTTATCACAAATCGGACATCGTGCAGTACTGTATACCTTAATTCGTGCCATTCTAGACAACTCCCTGATGAAACTTCAGTTAATATTCGACTATTATACCAATGAAATCCATTTCCCTGTATATATAAGCTTTTTTACAAGGCAGACATAGTGCACAATCTTATAAAACTTATCTGAAGGCTCATAATGACATACAAGGTTACTATTCATCCCAGTGGTCACACATTTGAGGTTGATGCAGGCGAGCCTATTCTCGATGCTGCCATGCGTAATAATATCGAACTGCCATATGGTTGCCGGGGAGGCGCCTGTGGTAGCTGCGCTGACTTCATTGTAAACGGCGAGGTTTATTATGATGACGAACCCATTGCGCTGGATGATGAAATGAAAGCCAATAACCAGGCACTATTCTGTATCGCCAAAACCGCTCGGGATATTGAAATCAGCATCGAGGAAATCACACAGGGCCAACAATTTGAAGTGAAGCAGTATGGCTGCCACGTCAGCTCCAAGAACAAACTTTGCCATGATGTTATAGCTCTTAAAATCACCCTGGACAATGACCAGCGCCTGCAGTATCACGCAGGTCAATATATTGAGTTCATATTAAAAGACGGCAAACGCCGAGCTTTTTCAATTGCGAATGCTCCACATAAGGACGAACTTCTTGAACTGCATATTCGCCACGTTGATGGCGGCCTGTTTACCGATTTTCTCTTCGAGTCCATGCCTGATAATGAAAGCCTGCAACTTCAGGGACCACTAGGACAGTTTTATTTACGTGAAGATCGTCACCGACCAATCATAATGGTGGGTGGTGGCACTGGTTTCGGTCCACTTAAAGCCATGATTGAACATATAGAATATGTTGGTTTTGAACAGCCTGTTCATCTCTTTATGGGTGTCCGTGCCTTACGTGATTTATATATGCAGGAAATGACTGAAGGATGGATTTCTAATAATAATAAACTTTCTTTCATCCCTGTACTGTCTGAACCTCTTGATGAGGATAACTGGCAGGGAGAAACTGGCTTTGTTCATGAATCTGTAGCAAGGCATTTTCCTGATCTCAAGGATTTTGATATTTATATGAGCGGACCGCCACCTATGATAAATGCAGCAGTCGAACTGTTCATAAATCAGGGTGCTAGCAGGGATAATATGTTTTCAGATGCTTTCGAGTATTCTGCTGATGCCATTCAGGCGATTGCCTCGAAAAAATAGAGTCTGTCGAGTATACAAATGTCCTGTTCACAACTTAGTCAGCTACTTCATGATGAAATTCCCCTGACAAAACAGATGGGCATAGAGGTTATTGAATGTGAATCAAACCGGGTTACGCTGAAAGCACCTCTCGACCCAAATATAAATCACAAATGCACAGCCTTTGGAGGCAGTCTTTATTCGGTCGCTGTACTTTCTGGCTGGACACTCATTTACACACAGCTCAGAAAGCATCAACTGAGTGGTCATATAGTTATCCAGCACAGTGAGGTTGATTACATCATACCAGTAGATGGTGACATTAAGGCATGTTGTGAGATTAACGATAGTGTTGCATTTGATCGTTTTATCAAAACCCTTAAACGCAGGAAAATGGCTCGAATTACTCTATCAACAAGCATTCAATTTAATAATAGAGATGCCGTTACTTTCAAGGGCATTTATGTTGTTCATTATTGAATTACTTTTAAACGAGGCTTGTCGCCTTTTACTCCAGCATCAGGCAATTTAAGTTTAGCCTTACTTGAATCATCATTAACTGCTGAAAGCAATCCTAGCTGATAAGTTTTCTGTGCTTCCTCATGCTCGTCCATCTTTTCTTCCAGTAATTTAGCAAGACAAAGATAAGCTTCCGCCATAGGCCTGATACCAATACTTGATTCGAAGTAACTCCTTGCCTTTCCCCATAACTGGCAATTTAGGCAAAGCTTACCCAGAATAAGTAACAGTACGGCGTTCCTCGGCTGGTTATGTAGCCATGTTTCTGCGGTCTCAAGTTGTTTCTTACAGTCATTCCCCGTTAACTCTGAATATAGATAAGCCAGATCATCACTCCAGTTATCACTCAGATAATTTCTAATCAGGGCTTCTGCTTCTGCATCTTTTTTCTGCAAATGAAGGTAACTGGCATATAGCTGAATTAGCTCTGCTTTTGATTTCATATGACGAGGCAATTTCTTCCAGATCTTTTCTGTCCTGTCACCATCCACCTGCTTAATACTCTGTTTCAGCATACCTGTGTAAGTTTCCATTTCAATTTTATGCAATTGTTCTTCAGGTAAAACTTTCATCTTTCGTACATCTTCAAGTATAGAACCAAGGTTATCCCAGTCACCCAGTTGCTGGTATGACCTGGCCTGTAATTTTTTTACATATCCATGCTTAGGCGAAACAGAAGACAGATGATTCAGTGTAGCAAGTGCCTGCTCGTACTGCTTATGACTAAGCTGTAATTCTGCCTGCGTTAAGCCAATCGCTATATCTGCAGATGGCGTCGATTCATGTGCCAGACGAAGATATTCATCTCTTCTGTCATAAGCACCTAGCTGCTGTGCTGCCCTGGCTGCCATTAAATAATTTAACAGCGCAGTTTCACTGTTATCGACCTGTTTCAGAAACATTTTCTCAGACTGTTCAAATCGTCCTTCTGACATTTCGATCAGTCCTTTCACCAGTGCATTTCTTGAACGTTCACCCTGACGCTGATGATGTCTGTCACTCATGTATGCAGGTATATGTAGGAGATGAGACAATATTCGAATCAGGTAGTAAAAAAGAAAAAACCCAAGCGCAATAAAACCCAGCATAAATATAAACGAACTTTCCAGTGTATAGTCTGCAAAGCTGAATACGACGTAACCTGGCCCATAATAATAGGCAATTAAGCCGATGAAAACTGCCATTGTTGTTGCAAGAAGAATTGCAAGAATTAAACGTTTCATTATTCCTTCTCCTGCGCCTCTATCGACTCACTATTCTGCTCACGTAAAATCTGTTGCTGGAGCATTTCCCACGCTCCTGTAAGCTGTGGCAGTTCCGGTCTTAGCTGTATTGCCAGATATTGATCAAGATTTTTCTGCATATTTTCGATACGATTATCTGTTAAATCATAATGCTTCTCGAGAAGCGCTTTTATTGAATTAACTTCGTACAAAAACTGTGCCTGCTCCAGTCGCAATACGGCGAGTCTTGCACTCAATAAATAGGTTCTTAATGTTTGCTCTACCTGTACTTGCTGATTTGCGCTACTAGCAGTTTTTATACTGCGCTTATGAATTTTTATATCACCTATCTGTTTAACCGTATCCAGTACAGAATCCATAAATGTCTGGCCTGTATCTGTCACGACGGTTTCAGGTTTTTCTTCAGGCAATTCTAGTTGCGTTCTAAGCTCTTCTTCAGCAGACTTGAAGGGCAGGTCAGGTATATGAGAAAGCATCTGGTCTATTTCAAGTGATATACCATTTATGTCGGCCTGATGTATCGAGCTGAGCGATCCAATATCTTCAGCTAACTGCTTACGGATAGGCATCATTCTTAGATCACCCAGTTCGGCAATTCGGCTGTCTGCACCTTTTAATGCTGCGATAGCACCATTTACATCGCGAGCAATTTCAATTCGCTGATGTGCCATTCTTAGCAGATAATTTACTTCTGCAATCATCCAGTCTCGCTGGTTACGATTGATCACTTCCATGGACTGTTGTGAAATCGCTTCGGTTGCTTCAAGTTTTTCAGTTAGCTGTTGAATCTGTTGTGTAATTGAAACTAGCCCGGACTGGCTTTTATTAATCCCTGATTTTGCAGAATCGATGTCATTTTGCAGACCAGTAATCGACTGCTGTTGACGCTGTATATTCTTATTTAACTGCAGCTGTAAATCGTAGAAGTAATATGAGAGGCCCAGCACACAGACAATTGTAATAATTATCAGGATTAGACTCAGTTTATGCGAAGCCGGTTTTTCATTAGCCGGTCGTTGAGCTGCTGTTTCATCTTTTGCGGATTCGATGACAGTAACCAGCTCTTTTTCTTCTTTATTATCCTGTTTAACTTTAGTCATAATCGTCTTCGTTATGTCTTTTAGCGGCAGGCAACAATCGCCTCCAGCATATGTTGATCAAGTGCAGACTCTGCAATACACACGGTTTTAAACTCCAGTTGCTCTGCCAGCTCGGCGCAGCGCAAAGAAGGCACAATCAATGGCGTCTGCAGCATCCTCTCCTGTAAAGTATCTGCAAGCATATCATAGAGATTCTGCAAAGCTTCATTACTGGTGACTGTAATGCAGTTTACCCCTAGTTTATGCCAGTTCTGGCTCAGTTGCTGACGTTTCAGGCCACTATCTATCAAGGGTATCGCCCTTCTATATAGATCGATAGTGTACACATCTACACCTCGCTGCTGCAGCGCTTTGTATAATTTATCACGCCCGCCCTCACCTTTTAGTATCAGCACTTTTTGCTGTTGCAGATTATCCTGCTGCAACGCATCCTCTGCCAGAAGGGCTTCGCTGTTATATCCAGCAGACGGTTTTACGCTAACCTGAAAACCTGCAGCTTCTAGCGCGCTTGCTGTGGCTGCACCAATAGCGGCTACTCTGTTAGTTATTTCAGGTATGGAAATATGCTGCTCCTTAAATCTCAGCACAGCATGGTTGACCGCATTTACACTGGTAAATATAAGTAATTTATACTGGTTTAGTGAAGAGAGAATAGAAGCGGAATCAGGCATATTAACTGCTTCAATGGCAATACTTGGAAAAGCCAGCGCCTTCCCGCCATGATGTTCTATCAGCTGGATAAAGTGTCCGGACTGGTGCTCAGGGCGCGTCACCAGGACGACTCGATCTTTCAGGCCAGATAGCGACTCTGATCTCAATCAATCATTCCCATCTCACGCAGAATAACATCTGCACCGTCACTAAGTAACTGCTCACCAAGCTCAACCCCTAGTGCCTCGGCATTGTCTCGTGGACCACGCACCTGCCCTCTCACAACTTCACTTCCATCGGGTCGCCCTACCAGGCCCCTGAGAAATATTTCTTCTCCTTGAAGCTCGGCATAACCTGCAATGGGTACCTGGCATCCACCATTCAGGCGATGGTTCATGGCACGCTCGGCGAGTAAACGTGTATGCGTGTCATGGTGATTTAATGGTGCTATTAATGATTCCACCCGATTATCACCCACACGGCACTCAATGCCTACGGCGCCCTGGCCTACGGATGGCAGGCTTTGCTCAGGTGGAATACGCATACGAATGCGCTCATCAAATTCCAGGCGCAGCAAGCCAGCGGTTGCAAGAATAATCGCATCAAACTCGCCATCATCGAGTTTCTGTAGTCGGCTATTTACATTGCCACGTAAATTCAGCATTTCTGCACTGGGCATTACTTCCTTTATTTGCAGCTGTCTGCGCAAACTGGAAGAGCCTATACGTGCATTTTCTGGTAACTCCTGCAAGCTTGAATATTTATTGGATACAAAGGCATCTGTCGGGTCTTCACGCTCCATTATCACTGGCAGATGTAGTCCCTGTGGGAATTCCATTGGTACATCCTTCATCGAATGTACAGCAATATCAGCTTCACCATCTAACATGGCCTGTTCAAGCTCTTTTACGAATAGCCCTTTTCCACCTACTTTGGCCAGTGGAGCATCAAGGATTTTATCGCCTTTGGAGACAATTTTAATGAGCTCTACTTCCAGCTCCGGATAATGCACCTTTAATTGACGTGCAACTTCTTCAGCCTGCCACAGTGCCAAAGGGCTTTTTCGTGTGGCTATTTTTATTCTCTCTGGCTGGCTCATGGTTGTATCCTGAGTGGTCGGTTATAAAACCCGGATTTTACCTGATTTTCCCCTGCATCGCAGCTTTGTGCAGCAACTAAACAGCATGCTCAATATTGCAATGAACCGAGTAAAGCATTCACTGGGATATCATTCTATTTCTTATTCTATCTTATTGACTTTGCAGTTCTACAGAGCCTGGTCCAGATAATTTTTATGTTTGACGTAGCCAGCTACATTGAGTAATTACTTGAAGGTAGAGAGGTATTTAATTTTCTTTCTGACATGCGGAAGATGTCTACGTGAGATTTCCAGACGATCATCAATACCGTTTATGGTGATTACACAATGGCCATCGGTATTCTTTTCCAGGCCATTCATATAGCGGTCAGCAACAAGTGCATTACGATGTATTCGTGTAAAAATATGACTGAATTCTGTTTCAAGGGACTTGAGTGATTCTTCAATCAGGCACTCATGGTCATTAGTTCGCAGGGTGACATATTTATGGTCAGCCATAAAGTAGCGAATTTCTTCGATGGGCACCAGTTCAAGGCTGCCACGAGTTTTCACGCAAATGTGCGTGCGCACCTTCGGCTCTTCATCTATAAATTTCAGCTGATCCAGCTGAGGTTTGGTTAGCCGGCTGGCCGCATTCAATGCTTCTGTGAGCCTATCCTGTTTGATGGGTTTCAACAGGTAATCTACTGCATGTGTTTCAAAAGCACTCAGTGCATGTTCGCTGAATGCTGTAGTAAAAATTATCGCGGGTGGTTTACTTAGCCGATTCATGTGATGCGCGGTTTCAATGCCATCCATGCCCGGCATGCGGATATCCAGTAATACCACATCCGGCTTTAGCTCCTGCGCGAGACGCAGTGCATCTTTACCATTGGAGGCATTGCCACAGGCCTCAAACCCATTGAGATCCTGTAATATCCCCATTAACCTCTGTCTTGCCAGAGGCTCATCATCGACAATCAGTATTTTCATGTTTTAACAGGTATTCCTATGGAAACCGTATACAGTGTTGCTTCTGTATTAATGGTAAACTCGGCTTCATCTCCATACATCAGGGCAAGGCGCGTTTTTATATTTGCCTGTGCCATGTGGTTTCCCTTATGCCGGCTCATGTCATTATTTTCATTCACCGGATTGCTTACACTTAAGCATAGACGATTGTTCTCAAGTTGCGCTGATATTTTAATCTTTCCGCCTTCAGCTATAGGCTCTATTCCATGATATATAGCATTTTCTACCAGTGGTTGCAGGCATAGAGCAGGCACTTCAATATCCATCGCCTTATCATCAAGCTGCCACTCTACCTTCAATCGCTCATCCAGCCTTAGTAACTCAATATCTACATAGCTATCTGTAAGCTCTAGCTCATCTTTAAGGGTGTGACTGGTTTCTTCCTTGAGACTTGCTCGAAACAGGTCTGACAGGTCTTCTACTGCTTTCTCTGCCTTATCAGCATCGATACGTACCAGGCTGGCAATCGTGTTCATGCTATTGAAGAGGAAGTGTGGTCGTATTCTCGCTTTAAGCGCCTGTATCTGAGCATGACTCTGCGCTTCGATGTTTTCACGCCACTGATGCTGCACATAGAAATATCGCAGCATGACAGCGTAAATGATGGTGCTGATAGCGATAATTCGAATAAAGAAGTACAGCACCTCATCTCCATTATCCGTAAAAAAGAAGCCGATCTGCTCACCAAAAAATACTACAAAGCCACTCAAAGCGAGCGTTACCAGCATCATCAACATGAAGCTGATGCTGGAGGCTATTGCCACCGATTGCCGGTTAATCCAGTTTTTCAGCACACAGAGCAGGCTCGCATTCATCAGCGCCAGCCATTGTGCAAACAGTGAAATAAACGCCAGCCTGTCCCAGAATCCCAGGCTACTGGCGGGTGCTAGCGACAGTAGCAGTGCCAGTAGCTCAACCAGCAGGATCAGCATAAAGACGACAGTTACATCACAGAAGTTCGGTATAAATCCCCGACGGGAGTTGAGTTCCATATCCATGCAGTCATTTTAGTTGAAATGAGGCGTAATGTGCCTGCCAGGTAATATATAACAGGGCATTTTTAACTGTTTAGAGCGTATTTTCAGTGGTCTTTGATATAATGCGCACAAATTTATCCGGATCATACCCGGCACCAGACTTTCACCAGCAGGATTTCCCGAACGCTATGAGCAAATCTTCAGACCAGAACAAATTATGGGGTGGTCGCTTCTCAGAACCCACCGATGCTTTCGTTGAAGCTTTTACCGCCTCCGTGGAATTTGACCAGCGCATGTTTCGACAGGATATTGAAGGCTCACGTGCCCATGCGCGTATGCTCAACAAGGTTGGCGTACTCACAAACGATGACCTTAAATCACTTCTGGGGGGCCTTGATCAGGTAGAACAGGAAATCATCGATGGGCAGTTCGAATGGTCCGTTTCCCGCGAAGATGTGCATATGAACATAGAGGCTCGCCTCACAGAAATTGTAGGTGATGCTGGGAAACGTCTGCACACGGGGCGTTCCAGGAATGACCAGGTTGCAACTGATATTCGCCTTTACCTGCGTGAGCAAATTGGCTATGCCATTGCAGAAATTCGCCGTCTCCAGCAAGGCTTGCTCGACCTGGCAGAGCGTGAAGCCAGTACTATCATGCCGGGCTTTACCCATCTACAGGTTGCTCAGCCAGTAACTTTTGGCCACCATCTAATGGCCTGGTTCGAGAACATGCAGCGAGATGCCTCGCGTCTGCAGGACTGTGCACGTCGCCTGAATGTACTCCCACTGGGCGCTGCAGCACTTGCTGGCACAAGCTATCCAATTGACCGTGAATATACAGCACAGCAACTTAAATTTGACGATGTATGTCGGAATTCACTGGATGCGGTTAGTGATCGTGACTTTGCCATTGAATTCTGTGCCGATGCAGCGATTATCATGACTCACCTGTCCCGATTTTCTGAAGAGCTGGTACTCTGGGCTTCAGCGCAGTTCGACTTTATTAATCTGCCGGACCGCTTCTGCACAGGTTCATCGATTATGCCGCAGAAGAAGAATCCCGATGTACCTGAACTGGTCCGTGGTAAAACAGGCCGTGTTAACGGTCATCTCATCTCCCTGCTGACCCTGATGAAATCCCAGCCACTGGCCTACAACAAGGACAATCAGGAAGACAAAGAACCTATTTTCGACACAATCGATACACTTTTAGGCTCTTTACGTGCATTTGCAGACATGATCCCCGCAATAGAGGCCAGAAAAGAGAATATGTACCTTGCCGCAAAACAGGGTTTTTCAACAGCAACTGACCTCGCTGACTACCTGGTTGTTAAGGGCCTGCCATTTCGCGATGCCCATGAGGTCGTAGGCAAGGCAGTCGCACTGGGTGTTGAAAGCAAGCGTGACCTGAGTGAGATGTCACTTGAGGAACTCAGGCAGTTCTCTGACATAATCGCTGAAGATGTGTTTGAGGTGCTGACACTCGAAGGCTCGGTGGCTGCACGTAACCATATTGGTGGCACCGCTCCTGAACAGGTACTTAAAGCGGTGAAAGATGGCCGTAAAAGAATCACTGAATGAGATCAGTCCGAGCTAAATATGTGTTTTTAGCTCCGCGGCAGCGCTTTCATAGGCTGCCTGCAGCTGGCTAAACAGTGTATCCAGCCCCTCGGCATCACCATTTCTGGCTTTTTCCTCCATTTCCTTCGCAATCTGAAATACCTGCATGGCCCCAATACTGCCACTTCCCCCTTTTAACTGGTGCGCATTATGGTAGATAGGCTCGAGGTCGTTAGCTGGTAATGAATCACTAATAATCCCCAGCAACTTGGGAGAATTATCTAGATAGGTTTCTATAAAGTCTCCGAGGGCGTCTTCCATCAGTTCCTGCATTTCACTGAATACCACCGGGTCGATTACGGGTTCACTCATAGTTGTTTTCGCCTGAAAATGTTTTTTAGTTGCTTTGCTTAACGGGCAATGTCACCCACCAACATGGCCTCAGGCACGTGCTGACGAATGGCAGATGTTAATTCCCTGCACAGACCCGGTCTGGGTTTATGTGATATCCACAGGCAGTTAATTTTCATGTCCATATTGGCGAAAACCACCTCATGACTATAACGGCTGAGAACCATCTGAATATCACTCAGTGTGCGATCGATATAATTCTGCGGCTTTTTCTTCAATTTGGGAATGATTAACATGAAATCGACAAATGACTGGCCGTTTTCATCCCGGGTAGGCGCCAGTTTGTACAGGGGCACACCAGGTAAAATCCCTTTGAAGATATCAATTTTCTGATCCGGCATAGGCTTCTCACAGCTTATCGAGTCTGTATTTACTGCTCATTTCAAGCTTAGTCGAAGTGCGGCTAGAACGCGAGTAAATCTGCCTGCCATGACTTAGACGACTGTCTGATAATACTACAAAAATATTTGCCTATTAGCAAAGTTTAATGGATAATACCCTACTAATTTAGTCAAGTTTTTAAACTATGTGATATGAGGTGTTTTAATGGAAGCGGTTGTTAATGGCAAAACGATAGAATTAAGTGAGGCCGGCTGGCTACTTAACCTTGACGAGTGGAGCGAGGAACTGGCAGTAGAAATCGCCAAGAATGAAAAGGTGCCTGAACTAACTGAAGAGCACTGGAATATCATCAATATGGCGCGCGCCTATTTCCACGAAAATGGCACTGTTTGTGAGCCACGTGCTTTTTCAAAATTAATGAAAAAGGAATACGGCAAAGACAAGAGTGACCAGAAGTATATCTATTCTCTGTTCCCAACAGGTCTGATCAAGTGTGCAAATAAAATTGCAGGCCTGCCACGTCCTAAAGGTTGTAGTTAAGCTATCAGCTTACTTAAACTGAAAAAGGAGGCTCAGGCCTCCTTTTTTTATATGTGAAAATCCTTTTCACTCAAAATACGTTTAAAAATTTACTTAATCAGCTTCCAGCTCTTCCCATCTCTGGTATGCCTCTTCAAGCGCCTGTTCTACCTCTGATAGTCGTTGAGTTGTGTCTGTTATTGTCTGTTTATCCTTTTGATAAAACTCGGCAGAAGACATTTTTTCTGTTAGTTCCTGCTGTTCTTTATCCAGTGCCTCTATCCGTGCCGGTAATTCATCAAGTTCTCTTTGATCTTTATAACTTAACTTTTTACTGGTCTTCTTTTCTGGTGTTTTTATAGTCTCTTTATTTACCACTTTTTCATCAGTTATTTTTTTTTCCTGAGTTACTTTCTGTCGTAACCAGTCCTCATAACCACCAACATATTCCCTAACGTGTGCGTCACCTTCAAATACCAGCGTACTTGTTACTACATTATCAATAAATGCGCGGTCATGACTGACAAGTATCAATGTACCCTGATACTGCATTAATAACTCTTCCAGTAATTCAAGTGTCTCTACATCTAGGTCATTTGTGGGCTCATCCATTACCAGCAGATTAAATGGCCGTGCAAATAAACGTGCCAGCATCAAACGGTTTCTTTCTCCACCAGATAATGTACTCACTGGCGAATTAGCGCGTTGTGGAGAAAATAGAAAATCCCCGAGATAACTCATCACATGCTTGCTCTTACCTGCAACTTCTATTCTATCTGTGCCTTCAGCCAGGTTGTCTCTTACACTCTTATTCAAATCAAGCTCGGAACGTAACTGATCAAAATATGCAATTTCAAGCTTAGTGCCGAGAATCACATTACCTTCATCGGGTTGTAGCTGACCCAGTAATAGTCGTAGTAATGTTGATTTACCCACACCATTTGGCCCCAGAATACCGACCCTGTCTCCACGTGTTATCATCGTGCTAAAGTTTTTTATAATTGGCTGGTCAGCATAACTGTAGCTGATATTTTCAACTTCAATGACACGTTTTCCTGAACGATCCAGGTCAGACATTTGCATATTCACCTGACCCTTCTGCTCACGACGTTGCTGGCGCTCATCGCGCATTGCCTTAAGGGCACGCACCCTGCCTTCGTTGCGCGTACGCCGTGCCTTTATTCCCTGGCGAATCCATACTTCTTCCTGTGCCAGCCTTTTATCAAACAGCGCATTCTCTTTTTCTTCTGCTTCTAAAGCCTGCTGCTTCTTTTCAAGGTAATTTTCATAATTACCCGGCCATGATGTGAGCTTACCTCGATCCAGTTCTATGATCCGGGTTGCCAGTTTTTTAAGGAATGCACGATCGTGTGTCACAAATAACAGGCTACCTTTCCAGCCGAGCAGGAATGATTCAAGCCAGTCTATCGCTTCAATATCAAGGTGGTTAGTGGGTTCATCGAGCAGTAATAGATCGGGCTCAGTAACCAGCGCCCTCGCCAGCATGACTCTTCGTTTCAGTCCTCCAGATAGCGCCTGGAAATCATCATCAGGGGGTAATTCTAGCAGTGAGATGGTACTTTCGATCTGCTGTGATAGTGTCCAGCCATCAAGTGACTCCAGCTCATGCTGAATTCTTGCCAACTCTGCCATTTTCTGTTCACTTGCATCAGTCATTAGTTCCAGGCTTGCATGATGGTAACGCTTCAGGACATCACCAACCTTTTGCAGGCCATCTGCAACAACATCATAGACACTACCCTGCATATCCTGAGGCACTTCCTGTGTAAGATACGCTACTTTCAGTCCCTGCTTCTTTTCTATCTGACCATCATCAGCCTGTATGATGCCTGCAATCAACTTCATCAGGGTCGATTTGCCTTCACCGTTTCTACCGAGAAGACATAGCCTCTCTTTAGCTTCAATCTGCAGAAATAATGAATCAAGCAGATTTGGGCCACCAAAACCCAGGTTGATATCTCGTAGTGTTAAAAGTGCCATAATTATGCTCTAAGGTAATCGGGGTGTATTTTATCAGAGGCGATAGTATTATTATGCTTTTAATCCAGCAAGATGTCTTATCATGGCTTTAACAATACTCTCTATAATCGAATCACCGACACATCCCAGGTTATCTAGCCTGTATAAGACAATGGGTGCACGCGAAATCAAGGTCAACTCTACTCGTAATGCTATCAAGGCATTAAAAACCCATAAGCCCGACTTTATTGTCGCTGAATTCTTTTATGGCTATGGCAATAATTATGCCGGAGTCAATGTAAGCAACCTTGATGTACTGCTTTC
>JBFHVK010000022.1:0-16915 GCA_041589615.1 Gammaproteobacteria bacterium
GAATCAAATGACGCTGTCATTAAATCGAATGAATTAGATCATAGATATAATACCAATTATGTGAAAATGAACATTCAGAAAGTAACCTGGTCAATAACAAAAAATGTACAACATTTAATTAAGCGATCACTGGATATAGTTACTTCTACTTTTCTCATTATCATATTAAGCCCATTGATGATAATTACCTGTGCTGCAATTAAGATAGAGTCTAGAGGTCCTGTTCTATTCCATCAGACCAGGATCGGAAAAGATGGGATTCCATTTAAGTTCTGGAAATTCAGATCTATGTATATTGACGCAGAGAAAAGAAAAAGTGATCTCGTCAATAATAATGAAATGGAGGACTCTGTATTATTCAAGATGAAGAATGACCCAAGAATAACACATGTAGGAAAAATAATCCGTAAAACATCTATCGATGAATTACCTCAACTATGGAATGTACTTGTAGGAAACATGTCACTAGTTGGTCCACGACCATGCTTGCCTGAAGAGGCTGAAAAATATAAATCACACGATAGAAACAGACTTGAAAGCTCACCAGGCATTACTTGTATATGGCAAATTTCAGGTAGATCTGACATTTCATTCAAACAACAGATAGAAATGGATATGGAGTACATAAATCGCTCCTCTTTAAAACAGGATCTATCAATTCTATTGAAAACGATACCAGCGGTTATATCTGGTCGTGGCGCATACTAATTTGTATTCACTGGAGAAATAAGATGCAAACAATAATTTTCGCAGACAGAAAGCAGGACTCCCTAGGACCTATCGATAAACACTATTGCCCAGCATTAGTGCCTGTCGCAGGTAGGGAAACAATCATCCACACTATTGAAGACCTGGTTGATGCAGGGATAAAACACGTATATGTAGTTATTTCATCACAGGCGTACGTCATTGAGAGGTTATTAGGAAATGGATCCCGCTGGGGAATGAAAATAGATTACTTGCTATCAAGCGGCGAAGAGAAACCCTCAGATGTACTAAAAAGGCTGGGGAAATTACTACATGAATCATATCTACTGGTACGTGGTGATGTATTAAGAACGCCAATTGCTTCTGAATTCATTAGACGCACCGAAAACATTGATGAAGATAATATACATGCATATATATCTTCAAAATATTCTGGTGTGACATTAGTTAAAAACAGCAAAGATTTAACTTCTATCAATAAACTTCACTGGCCTGCTTTCAGCAATAGAAACACGAATACGTGCAAATTCATCGATTTTGAATCATCTAATTTGTCGTTACTCGAGAATATCACCCAAATACATACTACAAGCGTTGAAATAAGCAATGGTAATTTCAAGGGTATAAGCAATAAGGGATTGAAATCGGATGACGGATATATTCATGGTAAAAATATCAAGTTAGGCAATAAAACATCAATCAGTAATAATACGTTTATTGGCAACAACGTACATATAGGAGATGGTGTCGAATTAAAAACTAATGTCATTATCAATAATGATGTACTTATAGACAGTGGTGCAAGTTTGAGCAATTGCCTTATATTCCCAGACACGTATATAGGTTCAAATGTGAACGTAGAAAATTCACTTGTAATTGGTAACCATATTTACAGATTCGATAGTGATTTAAACATGAACATCAGCGATGAATTCATACTATCAACACTATCAAATCCATCAAATTCATATTTCGATAGAGCAACTGGTATCATACTGCTCACTGCAACTGCACCACTCTGGATTATTGGCATCCTATCTACATATATCACTAGTTCTGGAAAATTATTCACACGCAATAATATTCACACAAATAAGGTATTCAACTCAAATCATGGTGATGTCTCACACTGCATTACCAGTGCTCTAGAATTAAACACCAACATACCTGTATTACGCAAACTACCATGGATTTTAAACGTAATTAATGGTGACATAAGAATGGTTGGTGCATCACCAATTATCACAGATGATGAATCCATGAACGAACCTCAGGATTCTTTTCAATACGGATTGATTAGCTCTGCCTTTGTTGATCTACCTCCTATGACACCCGCATTTGAGAAACGAATGCACGAAATTGTTTATGACTTACACAGAAGCTACAAGACAGATATGAGGTATGCAATATCTTCTATAAGGCGCTTATTCTCTACCGAGTTATGGACATCTAAATATAAATAGCAATCTATATCTCAAAAGGAAACTACCTCATGAAAATATTATTATTTATAACTGCATCAATAATTTTATCTGGATGTGGCGACACCTCAAATAAATCAATTAAAGATAATAATTCTATAGTTGTCGATTCATCTGAGTCTCTCGAAAGTGATAAAAATGAATTCATTTTCGAAAACCATGAAATACACATAACTTCTATAGATGAAATCATCTCTGGTTATCAGGAACACATACCAATGTATCTAAAAATACAAACCCTGGACACAAGAAAACTAATATATATCGGACTTATAAATGAAGATACGACAGTGAACACAATAAATTCTTATTTACCTGTTGGGACCAGATCTATTTCTTATGAGTTATTCAACAACAACGGTTTTAACACGAATGGAATCATTTATTTATAGGAGCCACTACATGCGATTACTATTCAAGTATTTTTTATATTTATTCATATTTTTAAACACCATAACTGCGCACTCTATTGAATCTGTACATTTTAGTGATGTTATAAAGAGCAATGGAACTGGGCTTATAGATATATTGAAGAATATTTCTCCAGTTGATCTTGAAGAGTATCGTCAACAGCACATTAACAAGCTTGTTTTTGCGGTTGATGTCAATGAAGCATCTGACGGTACTGAAAAAGCAAGCACTCAGGCAGTGACTGTTGAATCTGTAGAACTTCATATAATTATTGATGGTGTGAGCTATTATTTCAATGATTTCTCAACATTATCTCGCACTATAGTCGCCAAATCACCTTCCATCAATAGAACAGAGTATTTTACTTTACTTGGTGACACCGGTTCAAACAGGGTATCATCATCAAACTCTATACAAGCGGCCTTCGATTCGACATTAACCCTGCCTGTAGACATTCCACTAGATCGAGCTACGTATGCAAAACTTACGGTCATCCTGCTTGATACTAATGTTGATCTTGGTGATCCAGAAGCGTTCTATGATTACTCAAATGGTTATGAGGATATTGCAATTGTTAATCCTGTCGACGCAGCTTATTTCGATAATCTTCGTCCCGGCTATGCGGAGGCACCTGTTGTTATAACTGATGACAACACCTCATCTTCTACAACTGTCACTAGCTGGAACTATTTCCCATCTTCAGGTGAGAATTATATTGTTGCTTATGAGGATCTTTATCCTGATCTGGGTGATTATGACTTCAATGACCTATCAGTTGCTTACAATGTTGCGTTTGGAATGAATAGCCAGAACCTGGTTACGGCTATCACAGGTGAAGCATTTCTGATAACACGTGGAGCAACCTATAATCATGACTGGTTCCTTAAAATCAATCTCCCCCCTTCTGTATCTGGCCATGTAATTTCACAAAATCATAATTATGCTGAATCTCTGGGTGATACTGTCAATCAGGCATTTACAGGCGACCTTATCCTTAAAGGGTTCTCGAATACCCTCTTTAATTTTACTGATCCAGATTTATCTATGGTAAATACATTTGTAGGTAGTAACTATATTATGGGCCCAAGATTCAGCTTCAATGTTACATTCGATACACCTGTTGAAATAACTGATATATCTGCCCCACCATTCGATCCGTATATATATGTACATGATACAGCTTATGAAATTCACCTCATCGATAAACTGCCTTCACCATCAAGCAAAAATGCACTAGAAGGACTTAACAGTTTCAAAGATGAAAATGGATTTCCTTTCGCAATGATATTGCCAAATATCTGGCTTCCACCTTACGCTGGAGTTGATATTAAAAGTGCTTACCCCCAGTTTTCTGATTACATCAATAGCAAAGGTGTTGCTAGTCAAAACTGGTATAGTAACCCGTCAACTCCATTTGTATATTCGATGTCCCCTGGTATGTGGCGCTGGTGAACAGAGTCATTGACAGATTAGTTAATACACATACCCGTTAGTACAGGGATCTTATCAGCTGACACTGGCACGCTGATAAGATTTCCCTGAATCAGATCACACATATTATCCTCAAGTATCTTCTTCTGAAGTTCTGTTTCAACACCTTCTGCTAGAACCTCCATTTCTAACGACTTAGCCATCTGTATAATAGAGCGCGTAATTGTAGTGTGCGCATTATCTATCCCGAGTTTATTTATAAAACTGCGGTCAATTTTCAATAAATCAAATGGCATACTCGCAAGATGACTCAGTGAAGAGTAACCGGTGCCAAAATCGTCTATTGCTGTCCTTATTCCCATGCTCCTGAATTCATTTAGTATGTTGATAACTTTAGTCTTGTCTTTTATCAGTGTTGATTCTGTTAACTCAATCTCTAAATCTGATGGCTTCAGACCATTTAATTCTAGATAATGCTCAAAAGTTTCAATGACTCGATAGGAATGTGCCTGCATGCAAGACACATTGATAGCTAGCCTGATATTACTTTTATACTCTGTCTTCCATCTCGAAAGCTGTTCACATGACTTCCTGATTACAATTTCACCAATTTCAGATATTAAATTAAGATCTTCAGCTACAGGTATAAATTCTGCTGGTGACACACAGCCAAATCTTGCACTATTCCAGCGTAATAGAGCTTCTATCCCAATAACACTATTTCCCGTGATTTCTGCCTGAGGCTGGTATACCACGAAAAATTCATCGCTTGATATCGCATCTAACATTGCCTGTTTAAAGCCTTGCATGTTTCTACCACCCATCACAGTCGGCCACTTACGTCGGTCTCGCCTGTTACAAGAGACTTCATTATCAATACCCAGAGATAAAGCACTCATTCTCACTTCCAAATTACGTCATTTACTTTAGATGTATAAATTTTATCCAATCTTCAAGAGACAAACGACAGCCATACAGCCTAACTAACATTGTTTAACAATTATGCTTATTTATGATAATTATTATCCCGACACTTCATAAACTATGTATCTTATTGATTTATAACATTATTTTCTATCACCCTGACAGTATTGCCAGAACCTCTTCCTGTAAGCATGGCATTTACCAGCCACATTCTCTAAGTCTTGTTATTTACTGAAATAGACACAGGCGATGCAATCCATCAAGACAAACTAGACAGTAACTGTGTAACCTCTATAATTCGTGTTATCGATATATAAATGGTGAATATTTTGGCTCTCAGCATAGCAATCCTAGAGGATGATCAAGATCAATCTGCACTCATCGAATCCTGGCTACTTCCACAGGACTATGTAACTCATACATATTTTACTGGACAGTCCCTGCTGGATGATATCAACTCGAAATCATTTGATTTAATACTGGTGGACTGGGAGTTACCTGATATTAATGGCCCTGAGGTAATGCAGAGCTTACGTGAAGACTCCAACATAGACACTCCAATCATATTCATCACCAGCCGTGACAGTGAAGAAGATATCGTGAGTGCACTCAATGCAGGAGCTGATGACTACCTCGTCAAACCAGTAAGACAATTTGAATTCCTTGCTCGAGTAAAAGCAAATACAAAACGAAGCCAGCCAGCATCAGAATCCATTAAAATTGAATCACCTCCATACAGCTTCAACCCCGATAATGAGCAGGTGTTTGTTAATGGCGACGAAATAGAGCTATCCAGTAAGGAATTTGAGCTAGCCATGTACCTGTTTGCTAATAGCGGGAAATTACTAGAACGAAAAGAAATACTTGCTGCTGTCTGGCGTCAGGAAGCGGACCTCAACACACGCACAGTGGATACCCATGTATCGGTGATACGCAAAAAACTCTCTATAGGCCCTGAAAATGGCTGGCGCCTTAAAAGTGTTTATGGGCATGGGTATCGGCTGGAAAAACTGGCTTAATTGATAATATTAACACCTTAATTTAGATGTATATAAAATGATAAAAATGCAGACTATCTCTACAAACTTCGAGAAAAAATCGACCACCATTATATCTATTATACTACTCGCACTATTGCTATTCAGCTCCACCCTGGTACAGGCAGATGAATGGGTTTACTCAACTCGTCCAGGTGACACAATCTGGGATATCAGTAAAAAGCACCTTAAAAGCGTCACCTACTGGACCCGGGTACAGAAGCACAATAATGTAGATATCGCCAAACAGTTAGCTCCTGGAACTCGCCTTCGTATACCACTTGAATGGCTCAAGACACCTGCTACAACAGCTACGATAGTTAGTGCATCTGGCGAAGTACAGCTAGAATCAGCGGAAACAGGTCAAATCAGTACTATAAACAGTAAGCAGACAATAAATTATGGAGACAGTATCCAGACCGGTGATAACAGTAGCGCCCTGGTACAGTTTGCAGATGGCTCGACTTTACTACTGCAGAAAAACACACACGTCATTTTCAATACAATAAGTTCCTACGGGCAAACAGGAATGGTTGATACTCGCCTGAGGCTACAACAGGGGCGAGTGGAAACCTCGGTTAGACCGCAGGGTAAATCAGGTTCTAGATATGAAATAACAACACCGGCTGCAGTGGCTGCAGTTCGAGGCACACAGTTTCGTGTGGCGTATACACCCGATCAGAAAACCATGGGTAGTGAAGTTGTCGAAGGAAATATAAATGTTGCTGCAGAAAATTTGGAACAACCCGTCAGACAGGGCTTCGGAACAATTACTGAGCAGGGAAAGCCGCCACAGGAGCCAGTAAAACTACTTGAGAAACCAGATCTAGATAAAATAAGTAACAGAATACGCTTCCTGCCATTTAACCTGGAATGGCAAGCACTAAATGGTGCTGTACAGTACCGTATTCAGTTATCACCCGGGAATACACCAGAAACACTGGTATATGAACAGACCAGTAATACAAATCAGCATAGCCTTAATAATATTTCAGATGGTGACTATATACTTAGAATTCGAGGTATCGACAAAAGCGGCCTTGAAGGATTTAATGCAGAACATATCTTGAATATTGATACAAACTTCCCTGAAGTTAATCTTTCTTCTCCTGTCATGAATGATGAACTAACTGAACCACCATATACATTCAACTGGCAAACCACCAAAGTAGTTGAAAATTATCATATACAAATTTCAACTGATACAGATTTCAGCAATCTTATCTTTGATGATTACAATGAATCAACCAGTTTAACTCTAAATGATAAACTACCACTTGGCACTTATTACTGGCGCGTAGCGGCAATAGATACAGACGGTAGTCGTGGTAAGTTTTCGCAGATAGAAAGTTTCATAGTGGATGAGAACAGATACGAATTACTACTGATATTGTTATATATATTACCAGCCTTTCTTATCTAGGCGCATAATGGATATCGATACACGTTTGCATGAATAATAAAACTGACTATTCAGCGCACAATGAATCGATAAAGCTGGGTATATTACTCGCCCTGCTCTGTATTTCTCTTATATATGGCGACTGGTTATGGCGCTGGGACAGGCTAATTTATGATGTCCAGTCGAGCATGTTCAACCAACCAGCAAGAGACGATATCGTTATTATTGCTGTAGATGAGTACAGCTTACAGTCTATTGGGCGTTGGCCATGGCCAAGGAATATTCATGCACAATTAATTGAAAAATTAAGTGAACATGAAGTTTCTGCGATTCTTATAGACATGATATTCTCAGAACCTTCAGCTAATTTAGCTGATGATATCGCACTCGCAGAAGCGATTAAGAATAACGGGAAAGTCTCACTACCTGTACTACTTGAACAAACTCGCTTACGTGGTCAGCTCATAGAAACATTACCACTGCCAAAATTAACACAAAATGCAGCCAGTATTGGGCATGTACATGTCGAATTAGACCTGGATGGCATTGCTAGAGGAAGTTATCTCTATGAAGGACTTGGTCAGGCGAGATGGCCTCACATCACACTATCTCTACTACAGGCACTAAACTATAAAATACCACCTGAATTAGATACTCCAGATACATTAGCACATGTACCTGAGTCACAATGGAGCTGGTTACGAGAGAAACCATTTCTCATTCCATATATAGGCCCTCCAGGTAGCTTTAAAAGGGTGTCCTATATAAGTGTTTTATCAGATCAAGTACTAGCTGAATCCCTCGAAAACAAGATTGTACTGGTAGGTGTTACTGCCTCAGGGCTAGGTGACTCATTACCGACTCCTGTTTCAGGTTTTTCTCATTCAATGCCGGGAATTGAGATAAACGCTAATATTCTACAGGCAATTATGGATAGTACTCTGATCACAGAGATAGATCAGATATTTATATATATAATTTCATCGTGCCTGATAGTTCTACCTATTCTATCATTTGCCTATCTCAGCCCTCGCAATACACTTATACTCGTCATAGGTGTAATTACATTACTTTTTATCTCATCGCTGAGCCTTTTACATATTTTCAAGCTATGGTTCCCTCCATCTGCTGTATTCATTTGTCTGGTATTATCATATCCACTATGGGCGTGGAGGAGACTTGAATTTACAGTAAAATACCTGAACAATGAGCTAGAAACACTCTCAAACGAAGCCAGCAAAATACAGCAATACGTTGCAGAAGACACTGAGATGCCATTTGTATCGCTACAAAATCTCATACCTGTGAGCGGAATACATGTATTTGATGACAGCAAAAATACTATTTTACAGAAAGGAAAACCCTGCACAAAATGCAATGCAAAACTAACACAATCAAACTGGACGCATCTTCTAGACAATGAATACGCTATAAGAGTTAAAGTTGATAACACACTATACAGACTATGTATACAATGGCGTTTTGAAACAGCACCCAATGAAGCACAAACAAGACTATTGAAGACATATGTAAGACTTCAGGTAAATCCACAAAAAGAAAAGCCAATATCAACTATCGAGATTATCGAATCTCGAATGCAGGACATAAAAAACACAGCTGATAAACTGGCTTATTTGCGACAGTTTATTACTGATAGCCTCGAACAGATGGCAGATGGTGTAGTTGTTATTGATAACCTGGGCACAGTTACCCTGGCCAATAAGCAGGCCGTAAAACTACTTTCTGATGAACTTGATATACCATTATTGCATGAATCTATTATGCCTGTACTGGATAGATTAAAAGTATCAGGCTCTCAATCGTGGGACTCGATTATACAATCTGTATTATCAAATAAGTCATATGAAAATTTACAGGTAACTACTAACACCGGATATAACCTGATTGTAAATATTCGACCACTCTACAATAACAGAAAGATGATAAATGGTTTTATAATTAACCTGTCTGACATAACTGCTTTAAAAGAAGCACAAAAACAGCGTAATGAAATGCTCAGCTTTCTTTCACATGATTTACGATCCCCTCTTGTATCAGTGCTTGCAATACTAGAGCAAAACAAGAACGGGTATAAAGACAGTACAATTAACAAACGGATTGAGAAGAATATAAACCATACAATTGAGCTCGCAGAAGATTTTGTACACCTTTCCAGGCTTGAAGGTGAGGAAGAAATAAAGTTCTCAAGTGTGAATTTATGTGATGTTATAGCGAATGCTGTAGATACAGTATGGGATCAGGCTACACATAAGAATACAACTATCTCACAATCACTTGAAGATGACATATGGATGAATGCCAATGGATCCATCCTTGAAAGAGTCATTATCAATCTTCTGTCTAATGCTATAAAGTATTGTGATTCTGACAGTAAAATTGAAATCGCACTTTATCAGCAAGATAAACATATACACTGCACGATTTCTGATAATGGACCAGGCATTGAAGCAGAACAGATCAATCTTCTATTCGATCGATTCAAACGCATTGAGAACAGTCAGAACAAACAAAGCGGTATTGGCCTTGGACTTGCATTTGTTCATGCTGCTGTAGTTAAACACCAGGGGAAAATTACAGTTCAAAGCGAAGTTGGAAAAGGCTCCTGTTTCCACATTATATTTCCATCTGAGAATATAACCTGATATTAAAAAAGCCCTTACCACTTTTCAGCAGTAAGGGCTTAGTCTGGACACAATAAATAACTGAAATAACTAGAAATTATAGACCAGGGTAACAGCAGTTTCTGTATCTGTATCATCTATACCAACAGGAACTTCTGATGTAGTCTTATAGGTATAAGTAATCTTCATTGAAAGACTGCCATTGATCTTACTTGACAGGCCAGTCACAGATTTGGTCACAGTTACGTCTTCGCCAGCTTCGATGACGAGTTTCTCAGTAAATTTACTTGTACTACTTATTGCCCAGTCAAGTTTAGCCGCACCACGTAACATACCTTCACTTTCTGTATCGCCAGTCTCCAGCTTAGATTGGCGAGCACCAGGACCTATTTCAAGATCCAGAATTAAATCTGGATCATTTATAATACGACGCCCATAACCAATTGATTCAGTTACACGATAATCATAACCACTAAACTTGTCATTTTCATAGTCGATATTTCCAAAAATAAAATCGATATCTGACAATTTGTAGTTACTTTGAGCCGAGAGTGTATATTTTTCAGCTGTTGTCTGCACCTTATCTGACGCATTTAAGGCAGTGATTTCACCTTCATGACGCCATTTATCTCGCTCATTAGCTGCTGCCATTTTAGCATTTAATGTTTCTGTTTCTGTGTTACCACTTGTAGCCACATAACCCAGCTCTGCAGACGCTTTCCATGAGCTTTTCGCTACTGCAGCCTCTTCAGCTAGAAGAGGTGATGATGCAAACATAGCAGTTACAAGTAAAAGCTGCTTATTCATATTAACTCCTTAGTTAAATTATTTATTCATGAAGCTTTAACAAATGATTCTTGTCCAATCAGGTGAAGGTCACGCTGTGGATATGGAATAGAAATTCCCTGCCTGTCAAATTCTTCTTTGATGGTCTGTAATAAATCAGATCTTACAGCCCAGTAATCACCAGTATTTACCCATGGCCTTACAGCCAGGTCGATACTGCTCTCTCCCAACTCAAGGACCATAATAGTTGGTGCCGGATCACCAAGAACCTTTTCATGAGAAGACAATATACTCTCTAAAGTAGATTTTGCTGTAGCAATATCATCGTCATAACCAATACCAATTACCAGATCAATTCTTCTTGTCTCTCTGGTTGTAATATTTGTAATTGTTCCACCATAAATGTGGCTATTGGGCACAATCACTTCCTGATTATCACCAGTGCGCATGATTGTATTAAAAATACGCATTGATTCTACCACACCAGTTACACCTGCCGCATTGATAACGTCGCCAATTTTAAATGGTTTGAAAATGATTAGCATTACACCAGAGGAGAAATTAGCCAATGAATCTTTAAGTGCGAGACCAACAGCTAAACCCGCAGCTGCAAATACTGCCATAACGGATGTAGTATCAAAACCTAATTGCTCAAGAGCAGCAATAAGCACAACAATAGTTAAGGCTGCACTTATGATATTCCCGGCAAAATCACGAAGTGATTCATCCACTTTTGATTTTTGCATGAGCTTATCAACACTTTTCACCACTAGCTTGACAACCCAACGTCCAATAACATATATCAGTATTGCAATAGCAATATTGATACCCCATGGAATTATGTACTGACTCAGTATCTCAGAATTTTTCTCGAGTAAATTTTCCATTTTTATTTCCTTTTCATCTATTTACATTTAATAAGAGGATATATGCATCATATGTGCGATGTAAGGCATTATATATATTAGTTTTTGAAATTTCGATAACACATATTATGGCTTTGCAATGTTTAACATTCTAGTTAAGCTAGTTGTAGATTTTTATGAATTTAAAAAGCAGGCTGTTTGTGATGCTAACTGACAGGTTATTTATTTCAAGGCTTTAGCTTTATATGTAACTGCCCTTCTTTCACGCTTACGCCTTCAAGGCCATCAGAAAATGATTTCCAGAAACCCTGATCTCCATATTCCTTAACAAGATCAACGTTTTTAATGTCACCCAGATATGCAGACGGCACAGGAACACCCCAGATGCTGACGCCCTTCAAGATAACTACCGGCTTTCCATTCGCATATGATAAGCCCAGTCCCGCAGTAAGTTTAAGTGTTTTACCACCAAGCACTGGCATCTCATCGTCAAGAGGCACGAGCAGCTTTGCACTTATTAGATCTCCAGACAAATCGATTGCAAGTTTTTCAGCAAGGTCCGTATTATTTGCCAACAACGCATTTAATTCTTTTTCTGAAAAAGTTATTTCTCTATCAGCATCTACTTCAGTATATGGTTCTGGTTCAATCTGTCCTGTTGTACCCTGCCCTGTTACTAGATCGTCAGTCTCGACACCGATACTATTCAACTTTTTCTGTAACTGAACTTTTTCCTGTTCATCAAGAGAAACGGGTTCGAAGCGAGTAGCGAACACATCAGATAAAAATAACCACACAGTCAGCCCAATCGCTACGATTATTGACACGACTACTATTAGCGTTACCTGATAACCACTGAATCCATTTTTCTTAACACCTTCATTTTGCATACAATTTCTCTATTCTGACATGCTACTTATGAATTTATCAGCTGCATCAATCGATGCATTCATATCCTTGATCAAGGACTTTATTTCATTCTCAACAGTGCGTTTCTGCATACTTAATGATGAAATTGCGTTAGCATTAAGATTATGTTTCAAATATAGAACACGGTCATTAAATGCATCAAGTACCGGTTTTATTTTCTTCTCGGCATTTTTCATAGCTCTAACAAGTTTACTGTATGAAGCCCTTGTATCAGATAGTTTTTTAGCACTGGACTTTCTAAGATCCTTATTGCTATATAACGACAACTCTTTTTCCCATTCTGCAAATAATGCATTCGCTACATGCTCAACAGATTCTATGCGATCACTAACCTCATCGGCACGAGCTTTACTATCTTCATACTCTGACTTTAGCTTTTTGTATTGTGCTTCCAGATCGCCACCCGAATAGTTTGTTACTGCAACAAACTGCTCTAGTGCAGACTCAAACTGCTGTTTGGCTTCTTGCTGTGAGTCTCTGGCATCATCAACTCTATCTACGAGTATGTCTCGTTTCTCATAACCGACTTTTTCCATTGCATTGTAGTACATACTCTGGCATCCACTTAACAGGAGCGTAACAAGTATAATTAACAGATATTTTATATTATATAATTGTGTGCTTCTGCTCTGGTTCATTCTAGATTTACCTGTTTTATTAATAATTAAGATAGTGAAGTCAACTTACTACAAATGTAATTTTTACGTTAGGTCTTTTATTAACTCACAGATTTATAGTTCTTCAAGACCAGATTTCAATCTTTTTTTAAGTCGATCAATAATATTTTCTTTGCTAGATTACAAGTTCAGGCCACTCTCGCCACTTCAGCTGGTCAGTTTTAAACTGTTGTATCTGGCCCCTGAACTCTAATAACAATATACAATTCCAGCAACCTTGCTGCTGTAGATTTAACAGTTTTTTACAGTTTGAGTGTATATTAGAAGATATCAGGGTAATCAGATAGACGCTGAAGTGATTATTATCTATCTTATTGATATATATTATGATTTTACCAACGATCATTACCCTCTACGGGTAATGATCTGGTAATTGCCGTTAATCTACAATTAGATTTCCATCTGCAAGCAGTCCATCGAGAATCTGCTGATCAGTCAATGTGCCACCTACTGTCAAATCAACTCCACTGAGTGTAATTTGTTGTGATACTTCTCCACTACCATCGGTGTTAACACTGATGACTGTATCGCCATCAATGCTCTCAAAGTGCAGGTAGTCTTTGAGATTAGACGAATCTTCACCCTGTAGCATATCGGCCAGATTCAATACGTCACCACCTGCACCCAGCGTGAAATCAGTAATTACATCATTTGCAGGAGCAGTAGATGTACCTTCATCGCCACTATGCCATATAAAGGTGTCGCTTTCAGTTCCTCCTGTTAGAGTGTCGTTACCTACACCACCATTCAACAGATCTATACCACTTCCACCCAGTAGTGAGTCATCGCCTAATCCACCTATTAGCATATCATTGCCCTGGTTTCCGCTGACAGTATCATCACCTGAGCCACCATGCAGTCGATCATTACCTAATCCACCAGATAACACATCATTTCCTGCATCTCCATATATATAATCATCACCGCCTGCACCGGATATGTTATCGGCACCAGTACTTCCCTTCAGTACTGAACCTGTATCACCGTCAATGAATGTTCCAGATACTGTCGTATCATAATCTACAGGGAATATTTCATCAGTAGATGATAAGGTAATGCCATAATTAGACTCTGGATTTAAATCTGCACGCAAATCTTGCTCTATTGCGTAGACTGGCATATTAAAATCACCATCGGACAGTGGCGCTGTCATATTCAGAGATACACGACCAATTCCAGTAGTAGCATCTATTACCGAATCTGCTTCGATACGTGCGTATGTGCCTTCTGGTATACCATATATATTACCCGCTTCTAGTTCGAGTATTGTATAGGTTGAACTCGCATCTACAATTGATAATCCATCTGCAACTGCTGTATCAGATAATCCAAGCATGAAATAGTGTGTTTCATAACTCTGGTTGTTTGTACCAAAATTTGCACTCAGGTTGTAACTGAAATCCATACCCGCCATGAGCCCATTACCTCTTGGACCTATGGCAAGGGATTCAAAGCCATCACCCTGTAACTGGTTGACTGGTGTAGACACTATTACACTAACAGTGCCAGTATTTACATCAATCTCGAGGACATCGCCAGTACCACGATCAACAGCCCACAAGTTATAGTTAGGACCTGCAGCCATACCCTGTATGTCCAGGTTACTGCCAATATTATGCAATGCAACTGATGTAAGACTAGTACCACTTATAGTGTATTCATTCAAATAGGTAGATCCCGACTCAACAGTCAACCCATAAAACTTTCCGCTATCTGGGTGATAATCAAAGCTGATTACTACATCACCCATAGCACTGACTTCATTGATTTCACCTGTAGCAGGATCGATCGTATACAGTACCGACTGACTACCTTCCTTGGTAGTGAAATACATAGTGCCATCTCCGCCCAGTGTCAGGCTCATGTCACCACTATCAACATCTCCAACGTCATTATCATTACCTGAGATAGGTGAATAGGACTGCACAATTGCACTTCCACCATTAGCTGCCACTTCATCTGGATCAGTTGTTAATTTAACAAAACCTGGTACTAATCCTGTTGATGCACCGTATAGATATCCACTTGCTGGATCATAGGTTAAGCCTTCAATATCGTAACCCTTATCCGTTGGTGTCATAACAGTACCGATCTTAACGATATCACCGGTCAGCATATCAAGACGCCATAAATAGGTATCACCTGTGTCTTTATCAGTGGCGACAGAATAGGCATAACCACCATTTGCGAGCGTTGCCTCTACATCTGTTGGTGCTTCTGCTGTAGCGTCAACCTCAACTGAGAATGTAGATGTGCTAACACCTCCATTACCATCTGAAACTGTGTAATCAAAATTCTCGACACCAATATAACCATTGTCTGGTGTATAGTTAAATGCACCATCAGCACTCACTGATAACACACCATTCGTTGTGGTTATGTCCACACTTCCAGATACTGGAACGGTATAATCCATTCCAGCTACATTAATAGTTGTTATCTGTAGCGCATCACCTTCTGCATCACTGTCATTAGCCAGCAAGCCACTAGCAGCATCGACTGATAGCGGTGTATCATCAGCAACTACATAGCTATCACTAACAGCGACTGGATTATCATTAACACGTGTGATGTTACTTACATCACTTGCCGATACCGCATTAAATCCATCAGACGCTTCAACAGTAATAGTTAAATCCTGAAGATTTAGACTGTCATTATTTATTGCAGCTACACCCGCATCCGTTAACTGTACCTTATCTCCATTGATTACAAAATATCCATCGGGATCATTGAGTATCTGGATAGTTAATGCATCACCATCTGGATCGACAGCCGTAAAGCTGGCAATATCCATTCCTGTGCTTACAGATTCTTCAGTAACATCAATCGCTGTTACGCTTACTACAGGTATAGTTGTATCAAGAGTAGTGAAGGAACGTGTTGCCTGAATGGCTGAATTACCTGCTATATCATTAACATCAGCAGTTACAGTGTAACTGGCACCGTCTGGCAATCCACTCATATCAATTCCACCAATGCTCCAGCTATTAGCTGAAACTGTAGCGGTATAATTTGTTCCTGAAATATTTATGCTAACTGTCTGTCCATCTTCAACTCCGGTAGTTGAACCACTAATAGTAACTGCATTATCTTCACTATCGTCGACAACATCATCTGACATTACTGGATTAATGGTTATTGTAGGCGCTGTAGTGTCAACGACATATGCATGACTTACATTAGCAACAAAAGTATTACCAGAATCATCTGTTCCAGTAACAGTTGCGGTAGCATTACCAGAAGTCAGCGAACCGACAGCTACGGCAGGAACCGTCACACTAAATGTGGTGTTATCTGCATTGACTGTGGTGTTGTAATCAACGCCACCAATAGTTACGACCACAGCATCACCAGAGAGTGCATCGCCAGTAACTGTGCCAGAAATAGTTAAATCGCTACCTGACTCAGTCGCATTGATAATGTCATCGGTGGCAATCGCATCGATAGAGATGGTTGCTGATGCAGTTGTATCAACAGCAAATGCGCGTGATGCATTCGCTACAAAAGCATTACCCGAAGTATCATCTCCAGAGACGGTTGCCGTTACGTTACCACTGGCTAAACCACCAACCGTAGCAGCAGGAATAGTTACACTGAACGTTGTGTCGTCGGCATTC
>JBFHVK010000023.1:0-16915 GCA_041589615.1 Gammaproteobacteria bacterium
CCTTGCCACTGGTGCTGCCCCCAACGGTACTCGGTTTTTACCTGTTAATGATGTTGAGTCCACAGGGATTTATCGGTGAGCTCTGGTCATATGTGAGTGATACACGTTTAACCTTCAGTTTTAGCGGTCTGGTTATTGGCTCGATAATTTATTCCATGCCATTTGTTGTTCAGCCATTACAGGCGAGTTTCGAAATGGTAGGCCAGCCGTTGCAACAGGCAGCCTATACACTTGGTGCAAATCGACTGGATACTTTCAGGCATATTGTTTTGCCATTGTCGATGCGTGGGTTCCTGGTTGCTATCACGCTCGGCTTTGCGCATACCGTGGGTGAGTTTGGTGTAGTACTCATGATCGGTGGAAATATACCCGAGGTAACTCAGGTTTTATCAATTGTTATTTATGATCATGTTGAAGCACTTGAATATGAAATGGCCCATGCCTACTCTATTGGGCTGTTAATATTTTCCTTTATAGTTTTATTCATTACATATTCACTCAACAGAAAACTCATGGTGCGATTATGATTAAAATCGCATATAAAAAACAGCTTAAGGATTTCAGGCTGGATATAGAGTTTGAAATGCCTGAGCAGGGAATTACAGTTCTATTTGGTCCATCTGGTTCAGGTAAAACCAGTTTGTTAAATATGCTCGCTGGTCTCGAAACTTCGGGCAATGTCGAGCAGGCAAACTTCAAGTTAAATGAACAGGCATATGACGATACAGGAAAGCGTATCTGTCGAAAATCATGGCAGAGAAATATCGCCTATGTTTTTCAGGACAATAGACTCTTCCCACATATGACAGTCCAGCAGAATATCCTGTTTGGGCACCGACGACGTCATAGCAGTATGGATATTGATGACATAGTCAGTCGGTTTAAAATAAAACACTTACTGGATCATTATCCGGAACAGTTATCGGGAGGGCAGAAACAGCGAGTTGCATTAGTCAGGGCACTTGCCTCTAATCCTGATATGTTAATACTGGATGAGCCAATGGCTGCGCTTGACTATACCTCGCGACAGGAGCTGTTACCCTATATCGAATCTATTCATAAAGAGCTCACCGTCCCGGTCATCTATGTAAGCCATGATATAAAAGAAGTACTGAGACTGGCGGATTATATTGTACTGATGGATAAAGGCAGGGTCATTGCTCAGGGTGATATTTCGGAGTTATGCCTAAGCCAGCCATTATTAACCCAGCAGGAAGGTGCCAGTTTTATATTACAGGGCGTTGTGCATAAAATTGTAGGCGAAGATAAACTGGTGCAGGTGCAGTGTGAGGGCCAGGATTTACTGATTACAGGGCAGCACATGCAGCTGGGCAAATCAGTGCGAATCCTGATACATGCCCGAGATGTAAGTCTGTGTTTATCACCGCCTGAAAACAGTAGCATACTCAATTGTGTGCCGGTTGTGATAAAGGCTTTACGGGAAGATCACAATGGGAAACTGCAGGTGATCGCGAAAATGTCCAGCCAGACAATAGTTGCAATGATCAGCCACCGATCAGCAAAACAGCTTGATGTCAGCGAAGGGCGTGAGATGTACGCACAGTTTAAAGCAACTGCTATGATTAAATAAATGTCAAAGTTATTCTGTTTAACTGTATTGTTGATAGTATCTGCAATGACGCAAGCGGAGCAGGAAGCAGCTTCATTGTATCAACAGCTGGACAGCCAGATTCCATGGCAGCTGGTCAGGGACGAAAATAATATACAGGTATATATTGTCGAAACTGACTCGACTGATATTCTCAAGGCAAAAGCAGTTGCAATCATTCATTCGCCGTTGATACGAATAAAACAGATTCTGGATGATGTCGAGCATCGACATGAATGGGTGCCCTATTTGCTTCGTTCACGAATCGAAGCGACACAGTCAGCAACTCAGAAAACGGAATATGCCCTGTTTGCAGCTCCCTGGCCGGCGTCAGACAGGGATTTTATTTACAGTGTGCAACAGCAGGAGAATAACCAAAACAGGCTGTTGTATGTCATGAAATCGGTGCAGGTAGATAGTGTGCCAGAGAAGCCTGGAATTGTGCGGGCAGAATTATTTGAAAGTGTATATAGTCTTACGGCTATTGACCGTCATACAACGAAAGTCGAGATAATATTTCATACTGATCCGAAGGGCTGGTTGCCACGCTGGATTGTTAATATAATTCAAAAGGCGCTGCCCTATAAAATTCTCATTAACCTGCGTGATCGCGCAGACAGTTATTCGGTTCAGTGAAATTATTTTAGCAATGAACTTTTTCATTGCGATATTTGAATATCATTAAAATAATGCTCATGATAATAATCAGGCTTGCACAGACGATTAGCGGTGTATTATGTGTGAGGCTGGCATGAATGAACCAGGCTAGATTACCAAGTACAGCCAGTAAGAGCATTAACATTGAAATATCGCTGGTCTTCTTTGTAGTAAATGCCTTGTGTAATTGAGGCAGAAAAATAAGGGTAGTCAGGATGGAGGCGATCCAGCCAAAGAGTTCTTCTAGAGGCATAAGTATTTATCAGTTAATTGAGGCTATGGCCAGCCTGTAAAAGTTTAGCAAAAAGGATATTGGGAGAAATCCAGGTAACATTATCATCAAATTCCTGGCCGGCAATTTCAACCCGTTGTGCAGCATAATACTGGGCATCGTTGCCAATCGGGTAGGCGGGTAATCCACAGGTGCTGGCTACTGTGCCGCCTTCCCCGGCATTTTCGTTTTCATCAGCGGTGTTAGCGCGCTCACGTGTTCCCATGGAAAAGATAATGGCGACTGCATTTTCAGTTGAGGCAATACCGGCGCCGGCCGTGCAGTTAACCGTCAGGTCATTGCAGATTTTAATATCGGGCAGGACATTGGCAGGTCCACTAGCGAGGCTAATGCCACCCGGTATCACAAAATCACCGCTGCCTGAAACCTGCGAGTTCGTCACACTGTACATATAAGGTCTGCCCCATGGGTCAACCAGCAGACCATCACAGTTAACTTCGCCTTTTATACCGAGGGTGGCAGCGGGTACAAAACCGATATAACCACCGATAGCTGCATTGTTATTACAGTGAGCTAGAGGATTGGCAGGATTTTCAATGCCACTCAAGCCAGGCTGTGTAGGACAGGGTAATCGATTATTAGCAATGGCGAAGCCATAGAGAGACTCTTCGATTTCAAGCAGTTTACTGCGAGCTTCTTTGATATTGGCTGTTTCCAGCTGTGCACGAAGCGGCATAAAGACATAGCTTAAAAGGGCCGCAATAATAACGAATACAATCGCTACCTCAATCAGTGTAAAACCGTGCTGGTATTTATGCATCATGGTGTACATTCACTTACAGTAGACATATCGGCTTCGATGCAGAATAAGCGTTCGTTATTTCCGCTGCCATTATAATTACCATTGCCTGTTGCATCCTGATAGTTGTCATCATTTGTGCCTTCAAGGTAATTCGCTATATTTGCCTTGCTATCAGCGAATGCCGGGTCAGGTGTTTCGGTTTCGTCAACCCGCCTGAGCTGATAAGGCTGGCGTTCCCCGGAAAATAGCAGGATAGCAGCATAGCGTGTGCCACCATCAAAAGAAGGGCACTCAGTACAGGGATCGGGTGGATCGGAAGAGGCAGTGGGTGCAAAATCCTCACCGACTACATAGAACCAGTGATCTTTCCAGTGTTGCCACAGGTCATACAATTCAGGGTTCAAGGTGGCAAGATCACACTCGATAAAAATATTATCGGTTGAGGGTATGCCGATGGTGGTGCTGGAATTGCTTATATCATAGGGCAAACGTCCCAGATAACCGTTAGTGGCATCCGACTGGTCGATATAGCTACTGTTAACACGGTAGTCTGCAGCAAGATCAACGGGTGCAGGCCAGGGCAGCCTGTAATAAGTAACACTACCGCCCCCTCCACCACCTCCAGGAGGAGTAACTGGTGGGCCCTTCTTGGTTTTGGGGCCTTTAGGAGGCTTACCTGTGCCTTTACAGTCACTTTTACAGCTCTTCAGGCATTTCTTACGGGTGTTCTTGCATACGTTTTCTTCAGGCTTGGTAGAGGCACTAGCCATACAGATGGCGTAGGCATTCTCACAGTCAGTATCACAGCCTTCCAGCGACGGACAGCTTGCAGGTGTGATGGCGACTGATTCGGCATAATCGATCAGGCACTGACCCAGCTCAAGTCCTAACTGTTGTATTTTGTCACTGTAATACGAATCGTTGCTTTTGATGGCGTCGAATATTTCACCTGCGGTAATGGTAATGATTCGATCATTGAGCAGTGTGTTCTCTTTCAGGCCGTTATCTTGGATAAAGGCATCGATCGTATCCTTGCTCACCTCATTTACATCAGCATTATTGATGCCCATTAAATTATCCAGGAAGTTTGCAGCGAGTATGGTGTCACCATTGAATTTACATGGGTTGCCTGGAACAGATGTACCTCTATTCTGACCGGATAACGGGCCACCCGGAGCGATCACAACGGCGACGACTCTATCTTCAGGTGTTGCTCCATGAGTGATGCTGCCGTTCTGGTTATAAACCTGAAACATGCCGGGCGTGTCGTCATTGGTCATCGGTGAACGAGGCGTATTGTAAAATCCACCCGAAACGGCGTACCACAGGCACTCACCAGTGCCGTCTTTCAGGGGTTCTATATCAAGGTTCTTCCATGGCAGGCGCCCCAGGCTGTTGGTATGTAGCGTGCCGCACTGGTTACTGCTGTTACCCTCACCATTGTAGCCAGTCGGTCTTTCGGGACAGGGCAGGAGGCCGTGAATGCCCTGATGTGAAATGCCAGACGTAGACTCAAGCAGGTAATAGGAGACTGCGTAGGAAAGCAGCGCAGATTTAGCCTTTGCAAGGGATGTTGATGTAGCATTTGCGCCTGACACCCGCCCCTGATCGGGCGGTGTATGTGTCAGCAGGAAAACAGAACCGGCAATAATCAATACCAGAAAGAAAAGGATCAGGCCGGCGCCCTTCTGAGATGATTGTGAGTGCATAAGCATAAAATTAGCCATTGTTACTGCATTATGTCAGTGCCAGTGGCTGTATCCAGTCCACTGGTCTTTTGTTTAATCTGTTTAATCTGAAATTTGTCTTTAACCTGCCTGCTGGATTCATCCCACTGTTGTCCAGGTTTAAGTTTTACTGGCTTATCATTAATTTGTACAGGGACTGAATAATCACTAGTTTTAAGTTTGTTAATATTTACACGAATATTATTTTCCAGCTGAATAGAATGGCTTGTATTCTGATCATTAATGAATGCAACTGCTTTACGTTTGCCCTGAATAAGTACACCCTGCATTTCAACCTTGAAAGACCGGTTAGAGGTAGTAGAGTCGGAAGAGTTTGTTCCGGGAAGATACCTGCCAGAGTCACGTAATTTGTCGAGTTGGTTACGTTCGTGAACGGTTGTAAAAAGCGACTGTAGGCGGCCGCTTGAGTCATATTCATTTGCGAGAGAGCTAAAGCCCGGTAATAATAATAAAAAAAGGATATACCTCATTATCGGGCGCCTCCTCGATGTCTACCCTGGTCAGGTCGGAAGACCTTTTTCTGCATTGTGTACCAGTTTAATGTGCATACCGAAGAAAAGTTTCTATCTGTAGAAGATTGTATAATAGATTCGTTACTTGACTGGTTACGTGTGATAGCGCAGCTTTGTATGTCAAACAGACCACTGGAAATATCACTTATATGATTAAGAGTTCTATATAGGTCTGCCTCATGTAATAATTGCATTTCCAGATGCATAATAGTAGTGAAAATATCAATCCCGGGATATTTTTGAGTAAGTTTAATGTCTTGAAGATGCTTTTGTTTTTCTATGCGATACTTAAGGAATGGAATCTGAAATTTATTGGCAGTATTCTCAATAGCATCTATCCAGTCTAGTCTGTCTTCACTGCCAAAAATGCCACGTTGTTTAAGGGCAATATAATTATTTTCGAAAGTGTCGAGAATATTTTTTTTCTCAAGAGCTGAATAGTACCGGGATTTTGCAGCCTGCAGTATAGTGCGTACAGAATCTCTTTGTTCTATGGCGTTCATCCACGTCGAATAAGATAGAAAAAATATTACGCCAGAGAAAAGCAGACTGAACAGGAACAAAATAATTTGCTTGCGTAATAGCATAAATGTTTCAGGCATCATGACTGGCGATCCTTCATAAGAATCTGAATAAGGAAATTACCCTTACCTGATTTACTCGAAGCATTTTTTATATCGATTTCGTTTTCAATGCTGGATTCTGGCCGAATATCAACGGGGAGATCCTGTATTTTTAAATCAGTGACACGTTTGTTTTTTCTGATGGATTCAGCAAGCTGGTTAGTTTTAAGTACTGATTGTTTAAGTGTGTTGTTGTCAGGATCTATAATTCCACCGATAGTAGCGAAATGTTGAATAGGTGTTTCATCAGCATAGTTTACTAATTCGATATCCTTGTCATTGCTCTCGTCTGGCAACGAGCTGCGCTGACTATAACGCCAGCTTAAACGGCTTATGTTTGTATCATGTACCCCACTTGAAGATAATAAGCGGCTTAAATCAGACATAAAGTTCTGTGGTGAGATAGTTCTTGTTTGCTGAATTTTTTCTGTAAGCAGAACTGACGACTGCATTATCTGGGATTGTTTTAATTTGTCCTCAAGAGGGGCGAGATTTTTATTGTAGTCCCGGTTAATGGCGTCAGCCTGTACCATTAAAGTATTTGCTTCATGATCTAGTGTTATGCTCTTCGAATAGAAAGAGAAAGATGAAACGAGTGTGGCTATAACAACAAGAATGCTTGCAGCATACAGAGATAGTGATGCTAGATGATTGTAGTAATGCCTGAATAGTGAGCTGCTACCATAGTGCCCGACGGGAAATTTGATGCTGGCGCAAGCGAATGAATATAAGCTATTGCAATATTCGGATTGATAGCTCGTACAGCCCACACGATGTTCAAATTCATCGAGCTTGTGATATTTAAAAAACCGGAGTGAGGTGTCGTGACATCTGGACTGAATTTCGGGTATATCCTGCTCTCGACAAATGACATGAACTTCAATTTTGTCATCAAAGCCAATATGCCTCTGGTTTGAGAGGAAACGAATTGTTTGTTCTACTTCGTTGAATATATATTCACCGATAGTTGCATCGTCCAGATTAACAACTGCAGAACGACTGCTTTCAAGTTTTCCATTTTTGAGGAATGTTTGCCTGAGGTTACTAGGAACCTGTTGCGATACAACTAGAATATTTTCTGTATTAACAGACAGGTATTTATACAGTTTTGGAGTAAGTAGAGGAAGTGACCAGATACCCGAGACAGGAGTAGATGTCTCGAGCATTGGTTTTAGCCATGGCTGAAGAATGTCTGGATTGCTTAAAACACTATAGAGGACGATATCATCTTTACGGCCAGTAGTTTCTCTGCCAATAATATTGTAATTGAAATAATCGCCACTTTTTCTATAGTGGCGATCAATCAGGCGACGAATAATAGATTTACGATCCCTGCTGCCGACATGAGGTATGCTTTCCTTGTTGAAATCTTCCTCTATTAGATCGACAAGTATGCGAACAGGTGTATTTTCAGCTGCACGTAGATAAGTAGTGAATTTTTCAATGCCTTCCTCACCTGGATTAAAGGCAAAGCTCGCTACGCAATCATTATGATGCCAGTGAAATACAGTGAGTCGATAACCTGAGTAGTAAAATATACGTATCACGATGATCTTTGTCTATAGTTGTATTTTAGTAAGTGAATCATAAATAGGCCCAAGTACTGCGGACATTATCCACAGCATAATGCCACCGAGTAAAACAGTTAATACAGGTGTCATCGCAGCTTCCATTTTGTCTATACTCTCTCTAACTTCACGGTTATAGAAATAACTAATGTTGAGTAGTGCCTCATCAAGAGCGCCTGTATTTTCACCTACTTTCAGCATTCGAATAACCAGTGGAGGATAAACATTAACAGAGGCGAAACTATCAGAAATCTGACCGCCATCAGCGATACGTTCTCTGACATCAATAATGGATCTGGAAAGAACGGAATTATTCACAAGAAGTTCAGATATTTTAAGTCCGTCAAGAACGGTCAGGCCTGAAGCATACATCATGGCAAAATAATTAGAAAAGCGGGCCAGGTCTGTTTTAAGTAATAAGGGCCCGAAAATGTATAACCTGAGCTTAAGTCCGTCGATAAATAAACGCACATCAGGTCTGCGCTTTGCAACCTGCTGAATAGCTATGTACATAACAACTGGCAGGCTAAAAACAAGATACCAGTAATTGCCAAGGAAATCGGATGTTGCAATCAGCGCACGTGTATGAAGTGGAATCTCGCCACCAATATCCTTGATGAAAGGTATAAGCTCTGGTACGAGTTCGATCATCAGGTAAGTAACGACTGCGATTATCACAACAGTGACGATAGCAGGATAAATCATAATTTTTTTGGTATGCGAAATAAGTTCATCATGCCATTTAAGTGTTTCTGCCATGTCATGTAGAACTTCAGAAATACGTCCACTTTCTTCGCCTACCTTAACCAGGGTTATGTAGACGGTGTCGAATATTTCTGGAAATTCGGAAAGTGCTCCCGAGAATGTTTTTCCACCCTGAATTTCATCAATGAGACCTGAAAGAACTTCTTTCATCCGACCATCAGGTACTGAGTCCCTGAGGTCGATCAGGCCATCAAGAATAGTTACTCCTGCTTTGGTAAGCTGTTGCATCTGGAAGGTAAAATTAATCAGTTCACGACGGTTAATACCCCTCGATTTAAATTGCAGTAGTCCGGGCTTTTTCTCACGGAAATTAATGAGATCCATACCCATGCCACTAAGGCGTTGCTCAAGATCCAGGAGATTATCTGCTTCAATGCTGTCGTTGCGAATTTTTCCGCTACTGTCTATGGCTTTGTATTTATATAAAACTGACATAGTAAAAGCCTACAGTCTGTCGGTGAGGTCGATGACACGACTCACTTCATCAAGAGTTGTAGTGCCTTCGAGCACTCTTCTTACAGCATCATCTGCGAGTGATTTGAAACCGTTGTCCCTGAGATGGGCTTTGATCTTTCCCAGGGTTACCTGTTCAGCAATCATTTCATCCAGTTGAGCATCAACCTTGAGCACTTCCAGGATCGCCAGGCGTCCTTTATAACCAATGTGATCACATTTTTCGCAGCCATTAGCATCATAAATTTCCAGGCTATTTGACTCATCAATACCAAGTAGTTTTTTCTCTATATCGGATGCAACATGTGTTGTTTTGCAATGCTTACAAAGTTTACGAACCAGGCGCTGTCCAAGAATACCGATAATATTTCCAGACATAATATCTGATTTGACACCAATATCGATGAGACGAGGAATGCTGCCTATAGCCGAGTTAGTGTGTAGTGTTGAATAAACCTGGTGCCCGGTCATTGCAGCCCTGAAGGCCATTTCAGCAGTATCAGGGTCACGTATTTCTCCTACCAATATGATATCGGGATCCTGCCGCATCAGTGAGCGAATACCATTTGCGAAATCCATGCGCAGGACTTCATTGATTGAAGTCTGGCGAATCATATCCATTGGATACTCTACCGGGTCTTCCAGTGTCATGATATTGACCTGTTCGGAACGCACATAGCCCAGCATTGAATAAAGTGTTGTTGTTTTACCACTGCCAGTCGGGCCTGTGACCAGTACAATACCTTCAGGTCGGGCCATAATCAGTTTTAACAGAGAGAGTGATTCTTCATGTAAGCCGAGATCATCGATATTGACGATACCCTTTGCGCGATCAAGGACACGCAGAACAACATTTTCTCCATGAGTAGTAGGCTGGGATGAAACACGGAAATCAATCTGGTGTCCGCGAATATTTAAACTGATACGACCATCCTGAGGTGCTCTTGTTTCAGCAATATTCATATTCGACATAACTTTAAGTCGAACAACAATGGCAGACCAGTAATCCTTATGCAGGCTACGAACCTGCCGGAGTACGCCATCAATCCGATAACGTAATCTGAGAAAACCGGCCTCTGGTTCGAAATGTATATCCGAAGAGCCATGCTTAACAGCATCAGCAAGAATAGCATCCACTAGCCGGACGAGTGGCTGGCTATAGGCATTACCTTCAGCATTGAGACTGTCGTAGTCGATTTCACCGGTTTCAATTTCATGCAGAATGCCATCTACAGAGAGTTCGTAGCCATAGAACTGGTCTATGGCATCGGAGATCTCGCTTTCACTGGCCAGTAGAGGGAGTATTTCAATACGGTTGCCTGCAATTGCACGCAGGCGGTCAAGCACAATGAGGTTATATATGTCAGTCATCGCGACTGAAAGAGTACCTTCCTGCTCGTCAAGACTGACAGGGATAATATTAAATCGGATTGATAGTTCCTTGGGTATTAGTTGCAGGGCTTCTGTGTCCGGTACAACATTGGTTAGATCGATGCTTTCACGACCGAGCATTTCACCGAGTGCGTTACGAAGAACCGCCTCGCTTACAAAGCCAAGGGATACGAGTGCTTCACCGAGAGGTTTGCCAGTTTTTTTCTGTTCCTTTAAGGCAATGCTCACCTGATCATTGGTGATGAGGCCTTTTGTGACCAGCTCTTCACCGAGACGTTTTTTACGCGCTCTTAATGCAGAGCCGAGATCCGAAATCGTTTCATTTACAGTCTGGTTCATTGGAACCTCGGCTGTAAAGTTGCAATGCGTGCACTGGCCTGTTGAGCAGAAAAATTAGCGTTCGAAGTTGACATTAGCTGCAGGCTACGCTGATAGAATTCAAGTGCCTGCTTCTGTTTGTTCATGTGATCGAGACTAACAGCAAGATTAAAAGCATAATCTGCATTGTCGGAGTCAGCTGACCAGGCGCTGAAATAGGCAGACTGTGCTTCAGCCCAGCGCTGCTGTTTTGAATACAGGCTACCCAGGGCAAAATGAAGATGTGAGTCATTGGGCTGCTGTTTGAGCATAAACTTAAGCTGGCTCTCACTGAGTTGTGGGTCTAGCCTGCTTTCGATGCTGTTTATACCGGCGATTGCAATGCTATCTCTGGGATTAAGTTTCAGGAGTGACTGATACTTATGGCGCGCGTATTCATAACGTTGTTGTTTCATGGCTATAGCCGAAACACCAAGCAGGGCATCGCGATTGTTTGCTTCACGTAACAGGACCTGGTTATAGAGTGATTCTGAAGTTTGAAGATCGCCATTCTGGAATGACTTATATGCCTGCTGTAGAAGTGCATTAATCGGATCAGGTTTAGTGCTATGGACAATACTCATTGTCTGTGTGCTTTGAGGTTTGCTCTGCACTGTGGCCTGAGTAGGAGCACTGGTATTTTGTCTTGCTGGCGATTTATTCAAAGAGGCTTTTGTGGTGACTATAGCAGCCTGATCTGTCGCTTTTACAACCTGATCAGTACTGGCCTTTACTTCTACTGCTTCAGGTTGCTGATTACTTGTGGGTACATTAATTCGATCGCTGCTTCGGTCTATCGTCGCCTGATTATTCTGAGCCAGGTAAAGTGACTGACTTGTTGTACTTGTTTCAATGTAAAAATATAGTGCTGAGCCTGTGAGTATTAACAATACTAAAAATGCGACTGTTATGTTTCTTTTCAGGTTTTCTTTCCGCTGGTGCTGGTTTGTCTTATTAATTAATGCGGATAAGGCTTTTTCACTTTCGATTCGATTGACAGCTCGTTTTGTGATATCTGGAGGCGCATCACCGGGGTTGTCAGGTGGCTGGTTTACATCTGTATTATAATTTGAATCGGAAGAGGTGTCTTCACCAGTATGCAGTGAATCTATAGGGTCAACAGTGCTGGTCGTATTGTCTTCATCCAGGGTCGAATCAGTATCAATATGTAGAGGTGATTCGTCGAGATCAAAATCCGTAGAATCAGTTTTATCTTCAGTAGAATCATGAGGTGGTCTTTCACTCTCGGGCAAGTGATCCGGTTGATCTAGCTGAACCTCCCTTTCCATGTGCTCAACGATAGTATCCTCATCTACTTCAGGAAATGTAGCATCAGGTGCTTTGTCTGAAGATGTATTATCCAGTTCTAGCTCAAGTTCGAGGCTTTCATGATCTACTTCGGGAGAATCAGTTCCTGATTCGTCTATATCGAGAGCGTCATCTGGTGAACCAGAGTCACCTGATGATTTTTTCTTTTCGCTTTCCGCTTTTTTTAATGCGTCGAGTAACAGGCTCATAATGGCTGCTCGCTACTGCTTTGATTGCTTGTCAGCGGTTGAGTCCTGGGTGTTTGCACTTGCGGGACTATCGGAGGCCGGAGATTTTGGAAGATACTTCTGGAAATCTGATAAATCGCCATTCAGGCTAGCATGACGAATGACTCTTGGTCGAATGAAAATAACAAGTTCTGATTTTTCCCTGAGGTCATCCTGATAACGAAATAGCGAGCCTATAACCGGAATGTCTGATAAAAATGGAATGCCTTTATCAGTGTCGTTAACTGTATCCTGCATGAGCCCGCCTATAACTGCAGTATCACCACTATTAATTGTAAGTATCGATTCAATCTCACGGACCTGAATCACAGGCACCTCGGAAATAACATCTGCATTTTTGAATGCAGGGTTTGGATCTTCAACAGAATCAATAACCCTGGAAATAGTTGGGCGTATATTTAAAGTGACAGATTCATGTTCATTGATATATGGAGTGACCGACATAACGAAGCCAACCGGCACTGTTTTAATTTCGGTTTCAAAAGTGGTGAGTGATTGTGTGTCTGAAATAGAGGTGTCCACGTCCATTTCAAAATAAACAATATTATCAACAACTTTTAATATTGCGGGCTGATTATTAATTGCCATTACCTTGGGGCTCGAAAGAACCTGTACATCACCGAACTGTTCAAGGGCACGAAGTGTCAGGCTAACCTGGTCACCACTCAGGGTGTCATTCAATGTGAGAGAAGAAAATGGCGACTGGCCAAGGTTACTGCCACGTAAGTCAGTTAACAGGTTTACACCCGAGCTTGTATCTTCAGCAATCAAAGACCAGTCGACACCTGCCTGATATCTATCGCTGAGTTTTATTTCGGCGATGGTTGCTTCAATCATCACCTGACGTTTTGAGTTATTTAAAACCTGGTCAATAAAACCCTGGACTTCACGATGCTGTTTATAGGTAGCTCGAACCATAATGAGGCCGGCTTCGCGATTGACAATGACGTCGTCATTGTTTTCCCTGACAGTCACTTCAGAGCCCTGTGACTGTTGAGCATCGTCCTTGTCGCCAGTAATAATTTCAATAATATTATGACTTAGCGTTTCCCAGAACATATTGTCTGATTTAAGATTTACTTCTGTAAGTGAACTATTGTTCTCACTGTCGCTTGAGCTGCTTGTCGTTTCTCCAATATTACCCTGCCCGGTCGATCCGATATTGGTTGATACACGTACTACACCCTTGGATGTTCGTGAAATATTTACATAGTCAACCTTATAGGTTTGAAGATAGGGCTTATCTGCACGTATGCTCAGGCTGTTGGGTTGAAGGCCATAGCGAATGTCTGCCTGCTCGGAAATTCGTTCGAGAATCTGCTCCAGCGTCTGGTCGATTGCATTAAGGGTAACTCTACCCTCGATATCATCATGGATGTCCAGATTGATCTGTGCATCGCGGGCCATGGAAAAAAGCAGGTCCTTGACAGGTACATTGCTGACAACAACCGTATAGGTTTCAAGTTGAGGTCTTGAAGTCGGCGGTGGCAGTAGTGTTGTCTGTGACACAGGTGCAGGGATATTGCTGAGGTTTTCACCGGCTGTATCAAGGTGACCCTGTGAGCGTTCGGGTGGCCTGGTTGGGCCACAGGATGTTAATAATAGTGCACACACTAAAGCGCCGATAAGACGGCCAGGTTGGAATCTGCCATGTTGAATCAGTAAAGAAATAGTCAATTGCCTGCCTCGCCTGACCTTATCAGGTTCTGAGTTTTCTGTATGTCTGCCCTGATGCCTTTTAGTGTTCTTAAATACGGTGCACTCTGGCGCATCCAGTCCGGAAATTCATGAAGCATGCCAGTCGCCTGTTCACGCTCTTTATACTCATTGTATAGCACACTGTAGCGCATTCTCCCGCCGATGAAGGCCTTATAAATATAGAGCTGATTGATATCTAACTGCGGTGGAAAACGTTGCATGTAATCCAGTAGCTCATTCTCGGCCCAGGCATCGAGTAAAATCAGCTGAATAGTAAAGTGATCGTCATAGGCGTTTTCAAGCCAGAGCCCTGTTTGTTGCAGGCGTTGCCGTATCAATGTTTGATTAATTAGAGGCTGTACAGGGTCTGCAACAACAGGTGTACGGTTGACCTGATCGACCTGCCCTCTGCTGCTTGTATGTAGCTGTTCAGTGGACGTCACATCCATGGGCTGTGTGAGGTTTTGCTGAGGTCGTTTCAAATCGGGAAGTAGCGTTCCGATCCAGATCGCCGCGATGATGGTTGCAACGCCTGTAGCGATCTTGATGAATGGTTTCCAGCGTTGTTCCTGGCCAAAATCACTATCTTTCGCGGCAAGTTGAATATGGCGTTGGTTAATAGCGTGACCGCCTTCGGAAAATGCAGCCAGCAGGGCCTTGTCGGCAAGGATATTGATCCGTCGAGTCAGGCCACTGGACTTACGTTCAATATTGCTGGCCATTTTTGGTGTGAACAGATCGGGCCCACGGTAGCCTACCGCTCGCATTCTAAAATTAAGATATCGATAGACATCTTCAGCAGGGAACGGATCGAGGTAAAAATTATGTGTGATGCGTTCTTTTAGTTGCCTGATTGAAGGATTACGTAGCTTTTCATCCAGTTCAGGCTGCCCAAAAAGTATCATTTGCAGGAGCTTGTAATCGCTGGTTTCGAGATTGCTTAACAGGCGAATTTCCTCGAGAGTTTCCACAGGCATGCTCTGCGCTTCTTCGACAAAGACAACAACCTGCCTGTTATTTGCGTGCTTCTGTAAAAGATAAGTTTGTAGTGCCTGCATAACTTCCAGCTTGCTGGAATCCGGGGTGATCGGCAGTTTCAGTTCAAAGGCGATGACATGCAGAATATTTTCAGGTGAGAGGCTTGGGTTAGCGATATACACTACTTCCACATCATCGCTGAGTTCAACTTCCAGCATGCGGCAGAGCATTGTTTTGCCTGAGCCAACTTCGCCGACGACCTTGATAATTCCCTCACCGGAAACAATCGCATACTTGAGCGCTTCCAGTGCGGCACCACGCTTATTACCGGAGTAAAACATACGGGTATCCGGTGTGATTTTGAACGGGGGACGATCTAGTCCGAAGTGTTCAAGGTACATGGTTAACCTGCCTGAATCATATGTTTATTTATTATCATTTTTCTGCATCCGGCTATATAAAGTTGTACGGTTAATATTAAGTGCTTTTGCTACCTTGCTGATATTGCCCTGATAGAGATCCATTGCCTGCTGTATGACATAGTCTTCAAGCTGCTTGAGTTTTGCATTGAGATTAAAGTCACCTGAAGCTAGTTGCTGTTTTATTAACTGGCTACTAAACAACTCATGCTGTGTATTTGTCAAATTTTGAGCATCAAAATGCTGCTCAAATTCCTGGCTTAACTGTGATGTGCTAATTGTTTGTGACGGATAACGAGTGCACAGGCGAATGACTATGTTCCTCAATTCGCGCACATTGCCCGGAAAATCATAGGATAGCCAGGCCTGGGAAGCAGATTCGTCAAGGGTCACGGGTTTAAGTTCTTCGGAGTAAAAATCCTGGAAATGTTGCAGGAGCAACAGGCTATCCTGCTCACGTTCACGTACCGGAGGTAAATGAATTTTCAGGATACTCAGGCGATGGTAAAGATCAGAGCGGAAATGTCCTTCTGACACTTCCTGTTGCAGTGATTTATTGGTGGCTGCGATAATGCGCGCACGGGATTTAATACACTGCGTTTCGCCAACCCGATAGAACTCGCCACTTTCCAGCACGCGTAATAACTTGGCCTGAAGTTCATAGGACATTTCTCCTATTTCATCGAGGAACAGCGAGCCGTCTGCAGCCTCTTCAAAAAAGCCTTTACGAGACTGGGTTGCGCCTGTGTAAGCGCCTTTTGCATGGCCAAATAATTGTGCCTCGAGTAATTCCGGTGCAATTGCAGCACAGTTAATCACCAGATAAGGCCGATCAGCCCGATTACTCAGCTGATGCAATGCTTTGGCGGCGAGTTCTTTTCCGGTGCCAGACTCACCCTCTATCAATACAGGAAATATGGAGTCAGCGAACTGGGATATCTGTTCACGCAGGGCACGTACCGCAGCACTATCACCAACAATACTGGAAGCGTTTCTAGCAGGCTGCTGGCGCTGCTCAAGCTGTTTCAGCATGAGGTGATGCTGAAGTCGAGAGACGAGTAAGCCAGGGTCGGCAGGTTTAGGTATAAAATCGACTGCACCCAGGGTTAACGCATGGTGCATATTGGTGTCATCACTCTGGCCTGAAAGTACAAGGATTTTCATAGCAGAATCATGTGCGAGTAGTTCTTCGATCAGGGCAAAGCCTTCATCTGGTGTGTGTGATTTTGGAGGCAGGCCCAGGTCTACGAGGGCCAGTTCAGGTTTAAAGTGTCTATCTGACAGCAGAGCGCGTGCCTCTGCCCTGGATTCAGCAATCATGACCTGAAATTGTTTATTGAGAATAAAGCCCAGGCTTTCTGAAATTAATGGATCATCATCAACCAGTAGCACCGAGGGCTTTTGAGTGGCGTGATCAAGCTCTTCGCCATGCGTGCTGCCCATTGCCTGGAACCCTTGTATTTATTGCCCTGATGCCTATTTATTAGACCCGAAATGCCATTTAGTCAATAATTAAACAGTAATTTCTATTAATCTGCATGAAATA
>JBFHVK010000024.1:0-16255 GCA_041589615.1 Gammaproteobacteria bacterium
GATTCGGTTGCATTAATAATGTCATCGGTAGCGATGGCATTAATTGAAATAGTTGCTGATGCAGTTGTGTCTACAGCAAATGCACGTGATGCATTCGCTACAAACGCGTTACCCGAAGTATCATCTCCAGAGACGGTTGCCGTTACGTTACCACTGGCTAAACCACCAACCGTAGCAGCAGGAATAGTTACACTGAAGCTTGTGTCGTCGGCATTCACAGTAGTGTTGTAATCAACACCACCGATGGTTACGACCACAGCATCACCAGAGAGCGCATCGCCAGTAACCGTACCAGAGATCGTTAAATCACTGCCTGACTCGGTCGCATTAATAATATCATCGGTCGCAATCGCATCAATTGTAATAGTAGCAGTGGCTGTTGTATCAACACTATGTGTAGAATTGACTGTTGCTGTGTAAGGATTTCCTGCAGTAGTAATGCCAGTAACCGTTATATCAAAATCAGTATCTGCTTCCAGGTCACTTCCAGCTACGGGAATAGTATAGGTATTATCACTAGCAACTGTACCACTATAATTCACACCATTAACACTAAGGCTCACTGTATCACCAGCTGTAGCATCACCACCCACTGTGCCGGTTATATCAACATTGCCACCCGCCTCAGTTGCATTGATTACACCATCAGCCGTGACGCTGTTAACCGTTATAGTTGCAGATGCCGATGTATTGATAGTGTGAGTAGACGTTGTCGTCGCGCTAAAAGGGTTACCAGCTGTATCACTTCCAGTCACCGTGACATCAAAACTGCTCTGTGCCGCAAGATCACCACCTGATACGCTAATAGAGAATGTATTATCTGCAGCAACTACTCCATTATAAGTAGTGCCATTCAGTGTAAAGTTGATTGCATTTCCTGGAGCTGCATCGCCTGAAACATTACCTGTGACATTAACCAGGCCCGCCGCTTCGCCAGCATTAAGAATATCGTCTGCCGTAATATCATTTACAACAATGCCGGCACTCGCCGTTGTATCTACACTATAAGTTGATGTAACGGTTGTGCTGTATGAAGTACCTGCTGAATTCGTACCCGATACAGTTACTTCAAAACTGGTATCTACCAGAAGATCTGCGCCTGATACAGGTATGGAGAATGTGTTATCTGCAGCAACAGTACCTGAGTAATCGACTCCATTAATAGTCAGGCTAACTGTATCTCCAGCTGTGGCATCGCCACCCACTCCACCAGAAATATTCACCAGAGCAGAAGACTCAGCTGCATTCAGCACATTATCTGATGTTATTGCGTTGACAAATATAGTCGCTACGGGTGCAGGCGTGGGTGTGATTTCTGATGGCGTGCTGGTTGCATTCGATCCACCTGTGGCTAATCCAGTAATTCCGTCATCGTTGCCAGTGAAATCCACTACTGGAACAGTATTATCTATCGCAAAATCTGTAGGTCTAGTGTCTACACTACCTTCACGTGCGTCTCGTTCATAAATAGGTGTATCATGTAGATTACTGGATTGCCCCTGATCATTACCTGCAGCCGGCTCTTCAAGTTCCGACAGGTCTTTACCTTCCAGTATGGCTTGCTGAAGGGCGGCAACCTGATCAACCTGTTCATCGGTATATGAGCCATTCTCGGCATATACTGTTTCATCCAGTAAAACTTCTGCATTTTGTCCTACCTGAAGGCGCTGACCACTATAAAATGCTATTGAAACACTGGTTCCCTCTCCGGTAATCAGTACATCTCTATCGCTTACGGTATCGCCAATATTAAGTACCTTAATAGTGCCTTCTGCTGTACGTACCTGAGCAGCACCTGTTAATTCAGCGATGTAACCAATGTTTTTAGTAGCCATGATAAAACCTTTTATGATCAGTCACACAAGAATAGTAGAAAGACATACAGGCCGGTATCGTACTAAGGTCGTAGTACCTATGGCACATTAGAAAATACTTATATTTGATTTAAGCAGAACGCTAAGAAGAGAATAACGACAAGCCAGATATAACGCTTACCTGTTCAGGTAAATAACCAGTGCAACCCTGTCTTTCACCTGTAACTTCTTGAAAATATTGGTTAAATGAGTTTTTACTGTACGCTCGGAAATATCACAGTCAGTAGCAATTAACTTATTGCTCTTGCCTTCTGACACAGCAATAGCAATTTCCTTCTCTCGATGGGTTAACTTTTCCAGAGGATCGGTATCCGTTGGCAGACGTACGGCACGCCTTGCAAGGCTAAATGTCTCTGCCAGCAACTCTGGTGGATACCAGCTTTGCCCGGTCGATAGTAATTTGTTTAATTGCTCGTAATGCAGCGGAGCCATATAGGCATTAAAATAGGCACGAGCTCCCAGGTCTGTATAGGCCAGCATTTCTTCAACAGCAGGATGATCAGAAGCCACACCTACCGTCACGCCTTTTCTAACAGCTGTATCAATCCATGCAATGGCATCATTACCGATAGAAGTGATATGAACCAGATATACATTGCCACTGGCAGCAACTGCAGGCGTTAATTTAGAACGAATCGTTAGCTCATCTTCAAATGCAAGACGAATATGCTTCTCAAAAGACTCTGATCTGGCCAGTACAATCAACGCCATTAATTTTCTCGCATAGCTCTTTCCAGTCCTCGATGAACTGGTTTTAGCAGGTACTCCAGGATAGTTTTCTTATCTGTAATGATATCTGCCTCACTTGCCATACCCACCTTTATAGGCATAGGTTTGTTCTCATGCCCGAGATAAGGCTTATCTGGACGCACACGCGCAACATAATAACTAACACCTTCCTCATCAGTTACTGTATCAGCACTGACAAAATTCACTGTTCCCTTAACACTCCCATGTATCGCAAAATCATAAGCGGTAAATTTCAGCCTCGCCTCCTGCCCTACATTAATATAGGCAATATCAGCTGGTTTAATCTGCACTTCTATCAATAGCGCATCTTCCCTGGGAATAATCTCAAGTATTTCACTGCCTGGTGTAACCACACCACCGATCGTATTTGCATATAGTCGTTGAACCGTTCCTTTCACAGGTGAACGCAAAGTTGTACGACTAACTCGATCTTCAAGTGCTGTTTGAGCCTCAGCAATTCTAGAAATTTCTGCCAGCACCTCATTCAATTCACGCTTGGCCTTATTCCGAAAATCCAGTCTTGCCTGTTCAAGTTTACGACGTCCTTCTTCAACTGATGAACGCAAACGTGGGATAGATATACTGACACCTTCAAGCTCACCTGCAAGCTCTGCCTCTCGTTGCTGAACCTGAAGATATTCAACCTCCGAGATAATTCGCCGTTTGACCAGTGGTTCCTTAATACTCAGTTCCTGACGAACGAGTTCAAGTGATTTCTGAAGCTGCCTTTTCTTTGATTGAGTTTCCTCAAGGGCACTCTGTTGCTGGCTAACCTGTTCTTCATAAATACTTAGTGTTTTTCCAAGCTGCTGCGTATTCGACTCATGAAAACTTTTCTCAGCCTCTAGCAGCTCAGGTGAAACTTTGAGAAGCTCTTCATCTATAACAAACTCTTCGCCATACGCCTCCGCTTTAAGTCGAGCACTTTTTGCGCGCAACTCATAATAGGAAAGTCTGTTTTCTTCATATGAACTTGAGAAAGCCACATCTGATATCTTGATCAATGGCTGGTTAATCTCAACCTGATCACCTTCTCTCACCAGAATCTCGGAAACGATGCCCCCCTCCAGACTCTGTATCAACTGAACCTGTCTTGCGGGAACAACCTTACCATTGCCACGTACCACCACATCAATTTCTGCCCACCCCATCCATACGAGCGCAACAAAAACGACCAGTAGTAACATTGCGATCATCATCATCAGATACCTGGGCGAACGTTGCACTACAGCAGCCGAAAGACTCTGCATATATGCGATATCAGTATCACTATAGTGATGACTCGATGTGTCGTGATGCTCAGATTTCATGCTGTTTACTCTGCAATGCCTTAAGGACCTTATCTTTTGGTCCATCCATCACAATTCTCCCCTCATCTACCACAACAATTCTTTCAACCAGTTCAAGCATTGGCGCTTTATGCGTAACTAAAACAAGTGTCTTGTCTCGAGTATAGTCATACAGATTTTTTCTGATAACGGATTCAGTAGTGTTGTCCATACTATTAGTTGGCTCATCAAGAATAATCATTGGCTCATCGAGTAACAGTGCACGCCCAAGCGCAATAGATTGACGCTGACCACCAGATAACCAGGCACCCTGCTCTCCAACTGAAGTATCAAAACCCAGTGGCAGTCTGTTAACAAATAAATCAACACCACATATCCTGGAGATTTCCAATAAACGATCATCATCAATATGAGGATCTTTATATACAAGGTTGTCGCGTATACTTCCACGCATTAACTCAACATCCTGTGAGAGATAGCCTATATGATGTCTCAGATCTGCCGGATCAATCTGATTAATATCAATTCCATCGATATTAATCGTTCCTTCTGTTGGCTGGTATAGTCCAACCATCAGTTTTGTAATAGTCGTTTTACCCGACCCTACCTTTCCAATAATTCCGACATGTTCTTTTGGTTTTATATTCAACGATATACCAGATAGCGTTAAGCGTTCTGCTTCTGGATAACAAAAATCAACTGATTTAAGTCCAATTGCCCCATCGAAAGACATTCGACGAACATACTGTTTGTTTTCTGAGCGTTCTACTGGTTGCTGCATTAATCCATCAAGGGTTTTGTATGCAGTTTGTGTCTGCTCAAAATTTGTAATCAGTCCCGCAATTTGCCCCATAGGCGCAACAGCTCTGGACGAAAGCATAACAACTGCAATCAATCCACCCAGTGACAGTTGCAGGTCTGCAATTTGATAGATACCAAAAATTATCAATACAACGGTATTCATCTGCACCAGCAAATTAGTCACCACCTGTATAGACCCAGACAGCATGCGCGCACGCATGGACTTATTTGCAATTTCTCCGGTAGACTCTTCCCACACCCACTGGGAGTGATGAGAAGCACCAAGTGTTTTGATTGTCTGTATATTGTTAAGACTTTCAATCAGGTGTGAATGCTTATTTGCAGATGCTTCAAAAGTCGCTTCAATACTTTCTCTCAAGGGTTTAATCATAAGAAAACTAAAAAGAAGCAGAATAGATGTTGTCAACAATGGAACAGCAACCATAGGACCACCGATATAGGCAACAACAACCAGGAATATGACTGCAAAAGGCAAGTCAACGAGTGTTGCAATGGTTGAAGCTGTGAAGAAATTTCTAATACTTTCAAAATCTCTCAGGTTATTTGCAAACGCCCCCATGCTTTTCGGCCATTGATCCATGCGTAGATTGAGTGTCTGCTCAAATAGAATAGAGGACATAATAATATCGCTTTTCTTACCTGCCACTTCCAGGAGGTAAGTTCTAGCGTATCGAATGAGTGCATCAAATGCATATATAATAATTACACCGACAGCAAGTACCCATAAGGTTTCAAATGCATCATTCGGCACTACTCGATCATAAACATTCATTGTGAACAGAGGCGTAGCAACAATAAATAGATTGATCAGCACAGAGGCAATTAATACACTGGTAAATATCTCTCTTGAACGAGACAGGGTACCCCAGAACCAGTGACTCTCGCCGGCTTTAATCAAGCGTAAAGGCTTGCTTCTCTGTTTTAATTCTCGTTTCAGGAGAAATGCAAAACCAATATATTCCTCCTGCAACTTTTCCAGCTCAATCCATTCTTCACCATCCCCGATTTCTGGAAATATTACACGCGCACGATTATTTTCCTTATCGATACTCTCTAGCACACAGGCATTTCTATCTTTCAGAATAAGGATACATGGCAAAAGCAATGACGACAGCTCATCTAGATCACGCTTAATCAGGCGTGTTGCAAAACCAGCGCGTTTTGCAACGCGAGAGAAAAGACCTTTTGAACTTTTAATAGAAAACAGTTCCGGACCAGGTTTTCCAGGTTCTATAGGCAGGCCAGATATTAATGCATCGATAGATATCGGCCGATTAAACAGCCTGGCAAACACTACCAGACATTCAAGCAAGGGATCATAATGATGATGCGACTCACTCATAAAAGTTCCTCAGCTTCAGCGATCAGATTACCTTGCATGGTATTTACACCCAACTCGACCAGATGGTCATACATCTTCTGAGAATCCACGGCAACAGCTATCAATCTAATATCCAGTGCTTTTGTCAATGACATCAGCGCCTGAAAAGCAGCGGGCATATCACTTTTTGTCATATCGTAGAGGTTCTTGGCATTTATTTTCACATAATCAGGACGAACTGTCTGTAGCGTCTGCAAGGACAATCCCAGGTTTAAATTATCTATTCCAAAAACATTTCCGGATTCACGCACAGTCTCAGCTACACCTGTACACATTGCAGGATATCTCTCAAGAATCGCATGGCTCGCTTCAACACATACTGAAGTTGATGTGTGAGAGCAGTATTCGAGCAAATGATTAAACTCTAGTAATGCATCCGCATGGCTGAATACTGAATCGGTAAGATTTAATGCAAGTGGTACGCTATCCGGTTTATATGAATATTGCTTGATCAGATTAAATACCACACTGTCTATAGCTTCACCTAGCTCCAGTGAATTTGCCATTGGCATAAACATACCAGCTGGCACTATTTGTCCATCATCATTTTTGACACGAATAAACACTTCCTGGTGCACTGGTTTGTTATCTGTGGTTACGACTTTTTGTGCCACAAGATAAAAACGATTATTTGAAATGCTTTCCTCCAGCCATGTTCTCCATTGTATTTTACCCTGAGGCAGGTTCAGCTCTGAGCTTTGCTTTTCGAATACGGCATAGGCACCTTTGGCATTTGCCTGTGTTAGCGCAAAATCCGACTCGGCGAGTGTCTCGCCAATATTGCCACCTTTATTCACACTTGATACCCCTGCCGTCAGGAATACACTTGAGTCGAGCTCCTTAATTCCATTATGCTCTTTGAACTCTTCAAATATTTCATCAATATAATCAACAGCTGATTTGGAACCTGTAGGTAAAAGAAGAGCAAACTCATCTTCACTCAAACGCGCACACAACTCTCCGTTGTGTGTTTTTATTTTATTCTTTAATAAACTGGAGAGCGTATCCACAATAAGCTCAGATACTTCATACCCATCGTGATCATGTATATGCTCAAGATTATGTATTTTAATGACTGATAAATTAGTATAGGCAGAAGACTCTTCGATCTGTGCCCTTTCTAGCTGTGACATAAAATACTTTCTATTTGGAAGACCACTCTGGCCATCCTCATAAAGAAGCTTCTGGTAACTTGCTAATGTTTTCTCCTGACTATCGAATATTATATGTACTTTCTCAACCATACGGTTCATAGCCACAACCACACTGCGGAGCTCAACTGTCCGCGGCAGGCTTTCCTGTTGCTTGAACTGGTTCTTATGTATAGCCTCAGCCTGTTCCTTAACAGCGTCCAGTGGTTTTAGAATTTTATGCAGCAACAGCCATAAAATAACCATTCCACAAAAAAATAAAATCACCAGCCAGCTCAGGGTAGACTTGAGGTTTTCATACAGACTAATATATACATAGCCGGGATGAAGTGTTAACTTGAGCGTACCTAATGGTACCCATCCCTGCATTACCTGTGTTTCACCCGTTGCTGGCCACAGCGGCACAAGGTTGATAAACCAGTCAGGCACCTCTTCAATTTCGATAATTCGGTCTTTTCGATGTATTAAATCACCATCAGGTGAAACAAGCTCAATACTTGAATAGTAGCCGCTATCAAATACTGCATTAAATAATGTTTCATATGTAGCTTTATCAGATGACGCACCAGAATTACTAATTGCGATACCAAGTGTTGTAGTCATATCTTGAGCGGCAGTCTGTAACTGACCTTCAAGAAATTCTCCCGATCGTTTGAAATCACCTAATGTCGATGTAACCACTATCAGTAGAAACACCAGTGAAACAATAAGTGCTACCTGTTTAAATAATGTCATTTTTTAGACCTTTTCATATTAGCTAATAGCTTCTGCCACTTATTATTTTTAATTTTATCTGTAGGCAAAGAACGCCCTACACCTGCAGAGGCATTAGTTAGGAACAGGGATTTTGCATTAAAGCTATACACAGGCAAAAGATCAGTGCGTTTATCTGCCTGAAGAATTCGTGGATTATAATTATCCAGAATTAGAGGAATACTTCGCTTATCTGGAAAGTAGCTCAGCACCATATGAGCAACATTTTTGCGTGTAGCCTTAACATAGGTAAGAAACAGTTTTTCATCAGGCACACCAAGAGAACGTAATGCGAAGTATTTTGCAACAACATAGTCTTCACAATCTCCGGCATTCATACCAAGGAATTCCTCAGGTGTAGCCCAGTAATCTTTCTGACCCCATAATACGCTGTCATCTTTATACGTAAACTGATTGAAAAATCGATTAATTTCTTTTAACTGGTAATTAGTATCTTTTGTAGATAATTCATTTAATAACTTATTCAGTGCAATGCCACGTCGTTTTGCCTGAATGCTATATTGTTGTTGTAATCTCTGCAGCATTTGCTCATCAGCAAAAACTTCTGCATGCTGTTCAGCAGATAGAACCAGCATCAGGCCGATCAGTATGATGACAGCCATGTTTTTTAAAGCGGCTTGCAGTATGGACACTGTGGAACCAGCCCCCATCAGATGCACCCTGCTTCCAGCTCTAACCCGGGTTTAGACAGATTATTCAGTTTTTGCAAACCGGACCCTTACTAACATAGTGGCTATCCGGTTACAGTTTGCCCCGGATGCTAGTTTATATTTCTCATCAGCAAAGCCTGTGGCTGCGAATCAGGTACAGGGCTGAGCTTCACTCTTAGCTCACCTCGCCTGTTGATGGCCTGTCCTTCAGGAGTCGAGTTATCGGCAATAGGATGTTTTTCTCCCATGCCATAAGCCTTAATCCTGTTTGCATCAAGCCCGGATTTAATCAGCAGCTCACGTGTCGCTTTTGCTCGACGTTCTGATAATGCTAAATTATAGCTATCAGATCCGATATTATCTGTGTATGCGAAGATTTCTACGACTTCATAGGGTATTGATTTAATTTTTTCGACAATATCTTTCACTTTTGCCAGTGATTCGGCAGTCAGTGAAGACTTCCTGTAGACGAAGTTGACATATTGAGTTTTTGTCAGCTGCAAGTCTGTCCTGGAGGTAATGGTTAACTGAACACGCGCTGTCACAACCGCACCCTGGCCATCAGTTACGCTATAGGTAAAACTGTCACTTCCTGTAAACCCGTCAGCCGCTCGATATATCAGGTTTTTCAGGTCATCAAATGCCAGGTTACCTTGCTCTGGTTGAGTAAAATCAATCAGCTTCAAGTTATCTCCATCTGCATCGCTATCATTCTCAAGCAACACTTTCTGTGGGATCGCCAGTATACTGTTCATTTCGAGCTGCATTTCATCATCCTGAACCACGGGCGCCTGATTAAGCTGTGTAAAGCCATAGTCCAGCGACTGTTCATTATGACAACCATAATCATTGACTGAATCATTAGTCACCGTATTGTCACAGTGGTCACTAACATTTTCTTCCTTGTCAGCGTCCCTGTCTGGATCCAGCGGAAGCACATCATCACCACGCGCAGCAATCGTGGCAATATTCAGGTCATCTTCTCCCACCGATACTTTCAACTGTAACGCAGGAAATAACTCTCCCAGAGCCTCAAGAATTCTGTAGCGTGCCGCCATCAGCTCATAATAGGCCTCAGCATGCTGATTTTGCGCACTGTTGAGCTCACTCTCGGCATCGAGTAGATCAAGCAGATCCCGCTGACCAATAAAAAACTCTTCACCATAGGACTCTACAGTTTCACGGGCTTTTTCAATGTGAGTGGTAAGAAATTTTAACTGCCGCGATAGTGACATATCTGCGGCCCATGCAAGACGCAATGTATTGATCACCTGGCGTCTCACACGAGCAGCAAATTCCTGATTCTGATGCACCACGCTGATTTTTTTGCGCTGCTCTGCACGATCGGCACCGCCACGATAAAAATTGTAGCTCAGGTTCAATACCAGACTTAACTCGTCAGTTTCACCATCCAGACCATTAATATCATCACCAATTTCTTTAGCCAGTCGCAGGTCGAGTTTAGGATAATTAGTGCGTTTAGCTCGACTCGCATCTGATAGCGCAGCCTGGATATTAAAACTGGCTACCCGGATTGCCGGGTGATTTTGCAGAGCCTTATCAATGAGCTCATCAAGTGATGTTGCGGGGTGTTCTGGCAGCACAGGCTCTTTCATGAGCTGCATATCAATATAGCGACCGAGCACCTCGTGCAGGCGTGTGGCTGCATCCTGTAGATTATTCTGCTGTGCGATCAGGCTAGCATGCGCACGCGCAACCCGGCCTTCTGTCTGTTGTAATTCAGAACGTCGGCCAACACCTGAGTCATTACGTTCACGGATCTGGGAAAGTATACGTTCATGAGAGGTTACATTGGTCTCAGCCAGTGCAACCAGACGTTTCTGCTTGAGCACATCAATATAAGCCTGTGCAGCTTCTAGCGCGATATTGTCAGCCGTATCAAAAATGTCATACAGGGCAGAGCGGCTGCGCGCCTGTGTTTGATTCAGCTGATGTGTAGTATCAAAACCGTTGAACAGATTCTGCGTCACAGAGATCTCGGCACGGTTACTCTCGTAATCACGCTGTACCTGGCCAGTCGCGGGTGATTCAGTTTCATAACTACCGACCGAAGCCTCAAGATCAACACTAGGATGCCAGCCGCTACGCGCGACTGCCTGGTCTTTTTCAATCTGACGAAATACGTGTACCTGCTCTCGTACCGTTGGATGAGCAGTTATGGTGTCTGAAACAAACTGATTCAACTCAAGCGCCATGACAGGCACAGGCAGGCAGCAGGCAATCGAAAGCAGTGCCGCCTTAAACTGAGCAGAGAGTGTATCAGTAGCTAAACGCATAAAGTATTGATTAATAACCTAATTAAAATTATTTTGGGCCCTGTGCTGACCGTCATTACACCGGCCAGTGTCCCTGTGTGAATTGAATATGCTGCTGCCATACCTAATATATTTCGGTGCAATACCTCAAGCAGGCAATTAATGACCTGGTAAATCCATCCCAGAGCTTTATAAAGTATATATTATTTCTAAAATTTATCAATAAATTCAATGATTTCCATATATTTATTAATGTAACCTGTTCGAATTAATTCTAACGAGTTAAAAACAGCCACCCATCCCCGAAACACAACCACTGAATATTATAAACCGCTAATTTAGTAAAGAAACACCGATGCTAATGATTTAACAATTTCTGACAATTATACGCACAGGACTATAGCCAATAAAAATAAACATAGAATATAACTTATTGTTTTTGTTGAACTTTATAAATAAGAAATCAGTCTGGGCAGTATTAATAACACTTCAGATAAAATAACATCACAGGCATAATTTCTGATACAGTTCGAAATAAAAAAACAAGATTGGAAGCTATATATGACTTTTTTTGATGTATTCAATGGAGATGCCGATGGCATCTGCGCCTTGCACCAGATGCGCCTTGCACAGCCAGTAGAAAGCACTCTCGTTACCGGTGTCAAAAGAGACATCAGCCTGTTACAGCAGGTAGATGCAGTAACGAGTGACCAGGTACTTGTGCTGGATATATCCCTGGATAAGAACCGCGAAGACCTGTTACGCTTACTGGAAGCAGGCGCGCATATTCAGTATTTCGATCATCATTTTGCCGGTGAAATACCTGAGCACCCCAATCTAGCCACAAGCATTAACACTGACCCAAACGCCTGTACAAGCCTGCTCGTCAACGAATACCTGAAACAGAAATACCTTCCCTGGGCCGTCACAGCAGCTTTTGGTGATAATCTTCACCAGTCAGCCAGAACAGCCGCTGCACCCCTTGGACTAAATGAAGAACAACTTTCACAGCTCGAACTTCTGGGCACCTGTATTAACTACAATGGCTACGGCTCCACACTGCAAGACCTTATTTTCACACCAGAAGCGCTGTATAGAAAAATAAGCCCTTACGAGAACCCGTTTGACTTCATCAATGATGATAGCTACCAGCAACTTGAAGCCGGCTATAAGGAAGATATTAGCCACGCCGAAAACTGCAAGCCTGCTTATGAAACTAGCAGCCACAGCCTGACTATTCTGCCAGATGAAAAATGGGCCCGTCGTGTAAGTGGCGTTTTTGCAAACTCACTGGCCACAGATAATCCTGACAGGGCTCATGCCATGCTCACACAACAGGGCGATGATAGTTTTGTTGTCAGTGTACGTGCACCATTAAGCAATAAAACCGGCGCCGATGAACTCTGTCGACAGTTTGAAACCGGTGGCGGCCGAAAAGCGGCGGCGGGAATCAATCGATTACCTTCATCAGATTATGACCTGTTCCTGGAAAAGTTTATTGCGGCATTCTAGTTGCGAGCTATCTCTATCAACCGCTGCAACTCTGCACAAACTATACTGCCAGGCATAAAAAAAGCCCTTAATAAAAGGGCTTTTTTATGCGGAAAGCAAACGGGTTAATCATAAGGATTACGCAGCACAATCGTCTCATCACGCTCAGGCCCTGTAGAAATAATATCCACCGGCACTCCAACAACTTCTTCCAGGCGTTGCAGATAGTTCAATGCATTCTGTGGCAACTCATCTTTATTACGCACGCCTATTGTCGATTCAGTCCAGCCAGGCATTTCTTCATATACCGCCTCACACTGCTCTATCGCATCTGCACCAATCGGTGGTATCTCAATTGTCTCTCCGTTGTATTGATACGATGTACAGATTTTCAGGGTTTCCATTCCATCCAGTACATCCAGCTTGGTAATGCAAAGACCGGTAATGCTGTTAACCTGTGCTGAACGACGCATCGCCACACCATCAAACCAGCCACAACGTCGACTACGTCCTGTCGTTGCACCAAACTCATGACCTTTCTCGCCCAGATGCTGACCAATTTCATCGAACAGTTCAGTCGGGAACGGTCCTGCACCGACACGTGTTGTGTATGCCTTGGTAATACCCAGAATGTAATCCAGGTCTTTGGGACCTACACCTGATCCTGTACAGGCACCACCTGCTGTACAGTTTGAAGAGGTTACATAGGGATAGGTGCCCTGATCAATATCCAGCAAAGTACCTTGTGCACCTTCAAACATAATATTCGCGCCTTCTTTACGAAGGTTATACAGCATGGCAGGAATATCAGCGATCATGGAAATGATTTTGTCACGCATGCCCATTATTTCATCAAGTACGGCCTGGTAATCGACTGCCTCTGTCTTGAAATAGTTAACCAGTGCATGATTGTGATATTCCATAACACCTTTAAGTTTCTCTGCAAAGGTATCCGCATTTAGCAAGTCACCTACGCGCAATCCACGACGCGATACCTTGTCTTCATAAGCCGGACCAATACCACGCCCGGTAGTACCTATAGCTTTTTTACCGCGCGCAATTTCTCGCGCCTGATCCAGCGCAATGTGATAAGGCATAATTAGTGGACAGGCTTCAGAAATTTTAAGTCGTTGCGCTGCAGGGATACCCTGTTCTTCGAGCATTTTTATTTCTGTAAAAAGAGCTTCGGGTGACAGCACTACACCATTACCAATAAGACACAAAACGTTATCACGCAAAATACCCGATGGCACAAGGTGCAATACGGTTTTCTGATCACCGATCACCAGAGTGTGGCCTGCATTGTGGCCGCCCTGAAAACGAACAACGGCGGATGCACGATCTGTCAGCAAATCAACAATCTTGCCTTTGCCTTCATCACCCCACTGGCTTCCCAGTACAACTACATTCTTACCCATTCGAATATGCCTTCTAAAAGTTGAGAACCTGCCCCCGGCAGTGTTTCAATATTGCTTTAAACCTAACAACAAATTAACAGTTTTCTATCTGCCAATTACCATTACTATTCACAAGTACACGATTACAGCCCAGGTCGCTTGCATCGCCTGATTGACCAGGCAAACTCTGAATAACCGTCTCACCCTGCTGACGTAATTCTTTTATTTTCTGCAATAGTCCTGCATCATCTTCACTTGGAGCAAAAATTGCACTCGGCGATGATTCTGTATCTGTATTATTCTGTGTCAGCCCAAGCAAACGTTTTGCATCGGTACTGAAACCGGTTGCTGGCCGGGCACGACCGAACACCTGGCCAATATCATCATAACGACCACCACGGGCAATTTCCTGTCCTTCACCTGGCGTATAAGCCGCGAACAGTATTCCGGTATGATAATGATATCCGCGCAACTCGGATAAATCGAAATGAACATCGACATCAGGAAAGTGCTGTTTAAATTTCTCAACAGCCTGTTGCAAATAAGCCAGTGCATCTTTCACCGATTGATCGGCATTAGCAAAATTTTTCTCAGCACGCTGTAAGCAGTCTTCTGAACCATGCAACTCTGGTAATTGCTTGAGCATTTCTGCAACATCGGAGTTGATTTCCTGAGCATCAACAAATGCCTGAATTTCAGGAATAGCCTTACGCTGCATCATCTCAAAAAGAGCCGCTTCCTGTTCAGAATCAAAACACGCCTGCTTGCTCAGGCTGCGATAAATACCCACATGCCCTACATCGATATACAGATCTTTAATGCCTGCAGCACGCAAGGTCTCTACCATCAAACATAGAATCTCTACATCACTTTCTATACCAGCATGACCGTAAAGTTCAGCTCCGGCCTGCATCGGGCTTCTGCTACTACCAAAACCATCCGACATAGTATGCAGTACTGTACCCATGTAACACAGGCGGTTCGGCGCATCCTGTTTCATCTGGTGCGCGTCGATGCGTGCAACCTGGGGTGTCATATCAGCACGCATACCCAGTGATCGACCTGTTAGCTGATCAATCAGTTTGAATGTCTGGAGATTTAGATCGTAGCCAGTACCTGTTAACAATGATTCGAGGAATTCAATCATTGGTGGCATCACCAGCTGGTAACCCCAGCTTGCATACATATCGAGTAATTTGCGGCGAAGTGATTCCAGCCTGGCTGCGTCTGCTGGCAATGCTTCCTCGATACCCTGAGGTAATAGCCAACGATTATTTGTAAAACGATTATTAATCATGCTTTCTTTCTATCGCATCATATAAAGTAAAATCACACCAAACAGCATGCTCACAAAACCAATGCCACGTAATGTTTTATCTGGTAACTGACTGGCCTGTAACATGGTATTTCGCCAGCCCTTTGGACTGATAAAAGGCATGATACCTTCAAATACCAGCAGCAGTGCCATTGCACTCAGTAAATCATCCCAGGCGATCATTGCTTAAGCAGCTTACCTTTGCGTACATACACATAAAAAAGCCGGACAGATTTGTCCGGCTATCCGTAAACGAGTATTTACTTGGATTTGCCACTAGAGTCCTTAAAGTACTTGAAGAACTCTGAATCTGGCTCAAGTAACATCACATCGCTGCTGCTCGTGAATGTCTTTTTATAAGCTTCCATACTTCTATAGAAGCGATAAAAATCACGGTCACGATTGTAGGCATTTGCATAAATCTCAGCTGAAAGTGCGTCACCCTCACCTCGAATAGACTGTGAATCACGATATGCTTCTGCTACCAGAATTCGGCTCTGTGCATCAGCATCCGCACGAATACGGGTTGCTGCTTCCTCACCTTTCGAACGGTGTTCACGAGCCAGACGCTCACGTTCTGTACGCATACGTTCATAAACGTTCTGGCTGATCTTATCCGGGAAGTCGATACGCTTGATACGCACATCGATTATTTTCACACCCAGCGACTCACCTTTTTCGTTAATATTGCTGGTAAGCAGATTCATAATTTGCGTACGATCCTGCGCAATGACTTCCTGCACGGTTCTCTTCGCAAATTCGTTACGCAGTCCGTCATCCACCATACGGTAAATTAACTGTGCAGCCTGTTGTTCACGGCCACCAGAAGTCGCCGTAAAGTACTGGGCTTCATCAACAATGCGCCACTTCACAAATGAATCCACCACCATGTATTTCTTTTCCTTGGTAAGGAAACGAACAGGTGTCTGGTCGATAGTAAGGATACGTCCATCCAGTTTTTTCACTTCATTAAACGGATAAGGCCATTTGAAATGGAAGCCCGGGGTATAACCGGTCTGGGCTATTTTACCAAATTCGATTCGAATGGCTTTCTCACGTTCATCAACGAAGAAAATAGTGCTGTA
>JBFHVK010000025.1:0-16251 GCA_041589615.1 Gammaproteobacteria bacterium
ATTATTTATAGAATGAGACGATTGTTCCTGTTGTCGATCTTGTGTGGGCAATGACTGATTCATTTGTCTAGCGAGCAATTCTAACTGTGCCTGTTGTTGTCTTGCCCATTCAGGAACAGTATTACGCTGTTGCTGCTGTTCATGGACTTGCCTTTGCCATTCTTGCATCTGTGTTTTTTGTTGCTGGATCAAAGCCTGCATTTCGGCTTGCTGCTTTATAACCCAATCTGGGGTCTGTAATGATCGAACTTGCTGCCTCTGATCATATTTACCTGGATAAGAATTTGAAGACTGCATAGTTGAATCGTTCTGTCCTGCAATACTGTCCTGCGTATTAGTCTCGATAAGTGATCGATAGGGACCCGCTGGAGGAAGGCTATTCGCCGCCAACAGCGTTTCAGTAAATACTGTGCAAAGTATCGCGATGGTGCATACTGATTGAATTTTCATTTCATTTCCTTTTACAATATTTAATCGTCATTTAGCCCAGGATTCAGACGTATGCCACGCCTCTTTTTTTTCACAGGTGTTTTTTTAGTTTTCGTAGATTTAACAGTTTTACTATTGGTCACTGATAGTTTGTCTTTTCCTTCTGCTTTTTTTACTGCTTTTTTCCTGGACGTTGCCTTTTTCTTTGTCGTCGACTGCTTAGGTGATTTAATATTTGTTTTATTATCTACGCTTGATGGTACTTTCTTTTTTTCTGTTGAAGAGCGCTTAATATCAGTCTTATTACTAGATGAAACAGCAGCTTTCTCACTATTACGTTTCATGGTGCCACTTTCAGGACCAGCCTGTGATTGAGCGTCAATATCAACAGATATATTGCTGCCAGCTACAGATGCCGCGGGTACAGGCCCTGATGAAGGTCCCGCAGGTGGAGTACTACCACCGGAAGGTGGTAAGTCCGGATCATCTCCTCCTAAATAGTCAGTTCGACCAAACAGACGTTGGCGTATATTCTGAAGTGCCATCTGCAACATAATTACAAACATACGCAGGATGTAGTACGTCCAGGTCACCGCATTTACTAATTTCGTCCACAATCTCAACCAGAGAGGGAGTTGATAACCTGTATCTTTACTACTATCTGTTTTAATAGAACTTTCATCAGACACTGGCTGGTTTTCAAGACCCGCTATCAAATAGAACTGCTTACTGGCACTTATACATCCAAGTGGTATTACAACGAGAGTTAGTATTGTGGCAACACCTGCACCAAACAATAAACTCACAGCCATACCTTTGAATATAAGATCATCCAGAATCATGAATGAGCCAGCCATCAGTGTTAACGCAGTGATAAGGATTGGACGCATACGAATTTTACCCGCTGAAACAACCGCTTCTCTGATCGGCACATGGTTCGCAACTTCCTGTTTAACAAACTCAACGAGTAGAATCGAGTTTCGTACGACAATACCGGCTAACGCAATAAAGCCAATCATTGAAGTCGCTGTAAATTCGGCATTGGCTATCCAGTGACCTGGAATGATTCCAATCAATGTTAGAGGTATAGGCGCCATAATCAGGCCACCGAGTACAAAGTTTTTAAACTCCCAGACTATCAGGCCATAAATCAACAGCATTGCTGCCATAAATGCCCCACCCATATCACGGAATGTTTCATAGGTGACAGTCCATTCACCTGTCCATTCAAAGCCACTGGTGAAGTCATCTACCGGTGGACCAATTAATCCCATCGGCATGCCCGTCATAGTGACGCCATCCGGGGTGACATATTCCTTGAGTAAATCCTCTACAGCAAACATGCCGTATATGGGTGCACCAAGTCGACCTTCCATTTCACCTGTCACATATTCGACAGCTCGAAGGTCTTTGTGATATACAATGTGATCTTCTTTTTCTTTAATAAAACGTCCCAGCTCAGCGAGTGGAACGATTTCACCATTTACACCGGATATTGGCAGATTACCTAGCCTGTTTATCTGCGAGCGACTACCCATGGGTGCCTGTATCACAATATAAGTAGGCTCAAGTACAACACCTTTCTTTACATCACCCAGTTTATAACCGCCCATCACCATAGAGAGATTGCGATTTATGGTATCAACCGATATTCCACGACGTACTGCTTTTTCAGTGTCTACTTCAAATCGCCAGTATTCGTGATGCGAAGCCATGTAATTATCCACATCAACTACACCATCGGCCTGTTTGAACATCTCGGTCATATCGCGAGCAACCTGTCGACGAGTTTCCGCGTCCGGACCATAAATTTCTGTCACCACTGTCTGTAATACAGGAGGTCCTGGAGGCATTTCTATAACCTGAATATTGGCTCCATGATCCTGTGCAATCTCAGTTAATAACTGTCGCGCATGTACCGCTATTTCATGACTAGCACGCTCTCTCGCATCTTTATCGAGAAGCATCACCTGTATGTCTGCTTCCCAGGGTTGTTGTCGTAAATAATAATGACGAACCATGCCATTGAAATTAAATGGTGAGGCAGTACCAACATAAGTTTGAAGTGCTGTAACTTCCGGGATCTCGCGTAACTTTTCTGCTAACTGCCTTGTAACATTTGCTGTTACCGGAAGTGCAGTTCCATCTGGCATATTAATTACAACATTGAATTCAGGCTTGTTATCGAATGGCAGCATTTTTACAGTAACTGTTTTTGTATAGAACATCGAACAGGCGAGCAAAGTGAGTACAATTAGAATTGCTAGAAATGACAGGCCGATTTTCCTGTTCTTACACAGAGGTTTCATACAGGGGTAATAATATTTACCAATCCACTCGGTAATTTTTATTTCACGTTTTTCAGCTTTTTCAAGCGCCTGTAACTGTGGCCGTACACGCATGGCAAACCAGGGAGCAAATATAAATGCTGCCACCAGTGAGAGAAACATGGCCGCAGAACCAAGTACCGGTATAGGCCGCATATATGGCCCCATCAAACCACTCACAAACCCCATTGCAAGTAATGCCGAGATAATTGTGAGCGTTGCAAGTATTGTAGGATTTCCTACTTCTCGGACAGCATCGATGGCAATATTGGTTGTTGTTTTACCCGCCTGGAGCCAGCGCCTGAAAATATTTTCTACAACGACGGTTGCATCATCAACAAGAATACCAATGGTGAATACCAGTGCGAAAAGACTTACCCTGTCAATCGTGTAGTCCAGGAACCAGGCTGACCAGACTGTCATAAGGATAACGATTGGAATTACAAATATAACAACTGAAGCAGCTCTTAGCCCCAGACCAATAAGGCATAGAACACTTACAGCAACTGTGGCTTCAAATAATGCCAGTAATAGTTCATTTACTTTATCGTTTGCAGTTTTGCCATAGTTACGAGTAATACTTACCTGGACGTTGTCTGGTATAAGATGACCTTTTAGTGACTCCAGTTTCTCAATCAGCTGATTAGCTACAGTGACACCATTACTACCAATCTTTTTGGCAACCGCTACAGTTACGGCGGGCGAATGACTGGTTTCCGGTGTAGAACCATCATGCGCAGGACCAGTTGAAAAGGTGACCATCTTATTGGTCTCCTCCGGTGCCTGATAGACCCATGCAACATCACGCACATAAACCGGCGCCCCCTGCCTCACAGCAACAACCAGGTTAGACACATCCTGCGCGCTATTGAGAAATGCACCTGTATAAACATGGAAACTGGTATTACCACCCTCTACATGTCCGGCATTTAATTCAGAATTGGCTGTACGTATCGTATTAGCTACTTCATCTACGCTAATACCGAAACCACTTAACCTTTCTGGAGATACTTCAACTCTGATCTGCTCTGCTCGTCCACCTGAGATAAAGCCCTTACCCGAGTTAGGCACTTCTTCCAGCCGCTGTAACACATCAAGACCCAGTGTACGTAACATTGTGTCATCTATATCTTGATCTTCAGACCACAGCGTTACTGTTACTACTGGTACATCATCGGTGCCCACCGGTTTTACCAGGGGCATTGAAACACCTGGTGGAATACTGTCTAAATTCGACTGTATCTTGTCATGTACTTTTACAATCGATTCACTAAAATCTTCTCCAACCTTAAAGCGTGCAGTTACCATACCCTGACTGCGTGCACTTGCAGAATACACGTGACGTATACCTGGTACCTCGCTGATCATCCGTTCCAGTGGATTAACGGCCAGACTGGCGACCTGTTCAGCTGATGCACCTGGATACTGAAAAAATATATCAACCATGGGAACAGAAATTTGTGGGTCTTCCTGGCGCGGCGTAAACATCAGACCCAGCATACCGATTCCCAGAAATGCCATCATGATTAACGGCGTAACCGGAGAATTGATAAACTGCCTGGTAATAGATCCGGCTATACCCAGATTTCTTTCATCCAGTTGCAGATCATCATCTGACTTGTCATCTTTTTCATTTACATCATTTGACATTATTACGACCCGATTCCAATTCTATAAAAATAATCATTTACAGCGATACGATGCAGGGGTTTGTTTATCTAATGTTTCAAATAATCCGCTGACCAACCTGATTTAATGCCTGGGGGGGGCGATGCAAAGATCTGTTCACCAGGTTGTATACCCGACAAAACAGCCACGTGCTGATGATCGACTTCATCACCAAGTCTGATGAGACGCATTTCTGCAACATTCTTATGATTAAGTACAAATACGGCAGGTAAACTGCCTCGTTGCACAATCGCTGACGTGGGTATGATTGGCATATCCCTGATCGGTGTATTGACATCCGGAATCATCACCTCGGCATACATACCGGGGCCGCCCGGCACACCTGATGGCAGATCAAATTTGACAACGACTGTATGCCGCTGGGAATCTGCAGTAGGAAATATCTGCGCAACACGTACTTCGATATAAGTGTCACCGACATCGAGTTTGGCGGGTACTATCATATCCTCACTCAGCGCCGACACCAGCCTTGCTGGAACGTCCACCTTGAGTTGCAGGAAACGTGTATCCGCAAAACGAAGGATAGGCTGTCCGGGTTGTACTGTGTCACCGATCTCAGCCATTTTTTCTACGACCACTCCTTCGAATGGTGAAATCGCACGTGTATCGCGCAACCTGGCATCGAGTTCATCGATGCGTGAGCGTGCTCCATAAATTCCAGTCTGCGCCTGATTTACATGAGTATTCTGTGTGTATAGATCTACGTCACGAATAACCCATGGATTTAAACCTCCATACGGGTTTGAATTTCTCTGTGGACCACTTCCAAAAAAGCGCTCAAACATTGACGGAAAATATCCCATACTTGGAGCGGTCTGCTGATGTTGTTGAAATGCGGTTGGCGCCCAGAATTCACGGGAATACTGTGCTCTGGCATTTTGTAATGATGAGGTACGTCCATAATATTCCGCGATTGCCTGTCGACGTTGTGCCATCACATCATCATCATCAATTGCAACCAGGACCTGGCCTTCATCGAACCAGTCCCCTTCTGTACCCGCAAGAAACTCGATACGCCCGGGTATTTGTGCGGTCAGGGTTACTTCACGATAGGGTGTAACCGTTCCACCAAGAACAACGTGTGCGCCGGTGCTGGCGTTAGTTACAGTAATAATTGAAGCCGCTGTTTCACCTCTGTGTTTAACGCGAGGATAAAGTACCTGAGCTGAACGCGGCGACTGATATGAATTTGAATAGTCCTGGTTACCAGTTGAATAGTAACGCGGCTCAGCGTAGAGAGTTGTTGGCATGATAAAATTTATCAGCAGCAGGTAAATGCTGCTGATAAAGCATGTCTCTTTACGAGAATATTTAATTAACCACTGCTGATAAAACATAGCCGCGCCCCCAGTATTATTCTAATTTTTGTTTACTGTTTTTATTTTTAGTGCGTTATTAATCAGTAATTTATAACTTCGACATAACTGCAAAACTTTTTATAAAAGGCCCTGCCATTCTTGGATCTTTTACCATGGCACTGTAATCACCCTGTATAAATTTTAGTTTCCCGGTTGTATATGCCATACCCAGCCCCATCATACCCGGTGGGTTCTTACTCCATTTTTGCCAGTTATCACTTGAAGCACGTAAATCCCAGTTCACTTCTTCACCTTCATAGGGACCCGCTGAAATAACCTGGCCATCCTTAACATGAATAACCCCTGACGGCTGTTCTTCATTATCGAAGCCATAGGCAATAACAGAATTAAAATGAATTTGATGCAACGCATCGGCGAGACCCGGTTCATTGTTCCAGGCGTTTTGAAATTTATGCATCCAGTCTTCGTTAAACATTTTTACACTCACTCTGTTAGTTGAGATGAGTGTGAATGGAGCAAAGGCTATGCCAATTTGTAAGTTATTGATTTAAATGATACTCGTTAATTTTTTTTGTTTAACAAGCAACATTCTCTTTGCTAAATAAGTTTTATAACTCTATGATTGCCGTACAAATAGTAAGACTATTGCAATATGAAACATGTTGCGCAACACTACAACAGTTGCAACTACAATAATAAATAAACAGTTTCAGTGAATTAAAGGATCAGTCATGTCAGTGAGTGAGTTTGATTTTTCACCTATGTTAGAAAACATTGTTTCCTTTATTGATGAGGGCGTAATCGTTGCTGACAGCCTGGGAAAAGTCCTCTATCACAACCCCGCCGTCTGTACACTGCTTGGCCTTGATACTGATAAGCCATTGAAAAAACTACATGATATTGGCAAATTCAATTTACAGAAAGCAATACTACGCGCCGCGATAGATGCCGGCGAAGTCGACGCGGCGGGTAAGCCCAGTGATAATTTCATTAGCTTTGAACAACAGTTCAAACATGAGGGAAATCATCGCATGGTAGAAATTATCAGCCGGCTAATCACCAGTCCTTCTCATCACGAAAAACACAGGCTGGTCCTGTTCAGAGACCGTACAGACACCAGACACATGCAGGCAGTAATGAATCCGATGGGTAAGGAAATCACTACCCAGGATCCCCGTATGATGGAGATCATAAATCGTATTTATCAGATAGCGCCGACCAATGCATTTATTCTATTACAGGGCGAATCGGGCACAGGTAAAACACAATTAGCGCGGATGATACACACACAGAGTAACCGTGCTAATGAAGCTTTTGTAGAAGTAAACTGCGCAGCCATACCTGATTCACTTATCGAATCCGAGCTATTTGGTCATATTAAAGGCGCCTTCACCGGCGCTAGCAGCGATCGTCCGGGGCGCTTTCAATCGGCTCACAAAGGAACTTTATTTCTAGATGAGGTTGGTGAAATACCACTCCACCTGCAGGCAAAATTACTGCGTGTTATACAGGATCAGAAATTTGAAATGGTGGGTTCTGATAAATCAGTAAATGTTGATGTGCGTATTATTGCGGCTTCGAATAAAAACCTGAGAATGATGGTCGATAAAGGGAAATTCAGGGCCGATCTTTTCTATCGACTTGCTGTAATCCCTATCACAATACCCGCACTTCGAGAACGCCCCGGTGACATTATACTATTGTCCAAACATTTCTGTAGCAAACTGGTCGCCAGAGGATACCCGGATAATGTTATCTGTAGTAACCAGGCCACACGTATGATGATGGATTATCCCTGGCCTGGAAATGTTCGCGAACTTGAAAATGCTGTTGAGCATGGCCTTATCTGTGCTATCGATGGAGAAGTAAGAACAGAAAGTTTACCTCAGGACGTACGCGATTACTGTAATAGAAAAGAAAGACAGGACATACATCATGACAATCATGATGAACAACAACATGCAAAAGAAATTGAGTCTGTTCTTAAGCTGGTTAATGGCAACAAGGCGGAAGCCGCACGTATGCTTGAAGTTAATCGAACCACACTATGGCGATGGATACAGAAATATAATCTTGAGATATGAAATTCAAAATAATATATATTATATTTCTTATAATATTTTTCTTCTTAAACGTAGCGCATTACTAATAACAGAAACTGAACTGAAGCTCATTGCCACTGCTGCTAGCATAGGAGACAATAGCATTCCGGTAAATGGATACAGGACACCTGCTGCTACTGGTATACCCGCCGAGTTATAAATAAACGCAAAAAACAGGTTCTGGCGAATATTCCTCATAGTTGCCCTGCTTAGTCGGCGCGCTTTTACAATACCATTCAGATCTCCTTTTACAAGTGTAATGCCGGCACTTTCTATTGCTACATCAGTACCCGTTCCCATAGCAATTCCAACATGTGCCTGGGCAAGTGCAGGCGCATCATTAATTCCATCGCCAGCCATCGCAACTGTGTGTCCCTGCAACTGTAATTGCCTGATTGTGTCTTTTTTCTGATCTGGAAGGACATCAGCATGCACTATGTCAATATTGAGTTTTTTTGCAACTGCCTGAGCTGTTGATTTACTATCGCCCGTTAGCATAACAATTTGAATACCTTCATCATGCAAACTCTTAATAGCTTTAGCGGTGGTTGCCTTAATCGGGTCAGAAATCCCAATATAACCTGCTGCTTTATTATCGATCGCAACTAGAATAACTGTATTGCCATCTTTACGTAAGCTTTCGATATCATTGATATAATTATCGAAAGCTATCTTCATCTCCGACATCAGCAACATATTCCCTACTATGACAGTATGACCTTCGACTATTCCCTGAGCACCTTTTCCTGTATATGAATCGAAATTTTCCACTGCATATAAAGGGCATTGCCTTACCTCAGCAGCGTTTACTATCGCCTCACCCAATGGGTGCTCCGAAGAACGCTCCAGACTTGCCACAAATGACAATAGATGTTCTTCAGTATACCCACCACAGCTAACAATATGACTCATTGAAGGTTTACCTTCCGTTAGCGTACCGGTTTTATCTATAACCAGGGTATCAACCTTCTCCATTATTTCCAGGGATTCTGCATTCTTGATAAGCACTCCTTCGCTGGCACCACGACCTGTCCCTACCATGATCGATACAGGTGTTGCCAGGCCTAACGCACATGGACATGCAATAATTAGAACTGCAACAGCATTGATTATTGCATAAGCTATTTTAGGTTCTGGACCATATATGCCCCAGATAACCGCTGTGACAATTGAGACAGCTACAACAGCAGGCACAAAGATAGCCGCAACACTATCAGCCAGTTTCTGAATAGGCGCACGTGTTCTCTGAGCCTCTGCTACCATGTCAATAATTTGAGATAACAAAGTGTCTGCACCTACTTTCTCGGCTCGCATTAGCAGACTTCCATTACCATTTACAGTTGCCCCTATAAGACTATCTCCTGTTTTCTTGTCGACTGCCAGTGGTTCACCCGTAACCATAGATTCATCTACATGACTCGATCCTTCAGTAACGACGCCATCAACAGGGATTTTTTCACCGGGACGAATATGTAAAATATTACCCACTATAACTTCTTCAACCGGTATATCAGTTTCATCTCCGTTTTCATTTACCAGACGCGCTCTGTTTGGTGCCAGTTCAAGCAACATCCTGATTGCTGCATTAGTGCGTGAACGAGCCTTCAATTCGAGCACCTGACCCAGTAGGACAAGCACAGTAATTACGGCAGCCGCTTCAAAATATACTGCAACAGTTCCACCATCATGAAGCATTGAGACTGGGAACAGGCCAGCAAATAACAAACCGACAACACTGTAAGTCCAGGCAACTGAAACACCTAAACCTATCAGGGTAAACATATTCAAACTGCGGTTAATAAGTGATTGATAAGCACGTTTGAAGAATGGCCAGCCGCCCCAGATGACGACAGGTGTAGAAAGTATAAATTCAGCCCACTGTACAGACTTCATTGATAATGTTGAAGGTAGTATCCCTGGAAACATATCAACTGTCATTGCAAGAATAAATACAGGTAATGCAAAAATTGAAGATATAAGGAAACGACTACTCATATACCTGAGCTCTTCATTATCCTCTATTGTTACAGCGGTTCTTTGCTCAAGTGGCATGCCACATATCGGGCAGTCACCCGGGTGATCCTGAACAACTTCAGGATGCATAGGACAGGTATATTCGATCCTGCTCATTACACCATGTGCACCCATAGGCTCCAGTGCCATACCACATTCAGGGCAGCTTGATGGGTGATCTTTAACAATCTCAGGATGCATTGGACAGGTATATTTCACACTGCCATCCGGAATCAGGTCATAATTATCTGGATGTGTAGATGGCAGTGTTACATCTACTGAATATTTTTCAGGATGCTCGGTGAATTTTGTCTGGCAGTGCTGGCTGCAAAAATAGTAACTCTCACCATTAAAATGATAATGGTATTCACTATTTTTATCTACATCCATACCACAAACGGGATCTTTTTCCATTGTTACATCCTCGTTACATTTAACTACATAGCGCTATTATTACCAAGTATAGACCTCTGCTTCATCAACAGGAAAACAGCAGGCAAAACAACCAGTGTCAGTATTGTCGCACTTACCATACCTCCTACCATGGGTGCAGCAATCCTCCGCATGACTTCGGAACCAGTACCACTGCCGAGCATAATAGGTAATAAACCAGCTATAGTGGCAGACACAGTCATCATAATAGGCCTTACCCTGAGTAGAGCGCCCTGAATTACTGAATCTCTAAGCTCTTCTAATGTAATCGACCTGTTTTCATCCTTAGCCCTGTTGTGTTTCTCCTTTAGAGCCTGATTTAAATAAACCAGCATAACAACACCAATTTCAACAGCAGTTCCAGCAAGCGCTATAAAACCAACACCAACAGCCACCGACATGTTATAACCAAGGAAATACAGCAGCCAGAATCCACCAATCAATGCCAGTGGAAGCGTTCCCATTATCAATGCTACTTCGGAAAATTTCCTGAAGTTCATATACAGTAACAATACAATTATCGCCAGAGTAATCGGTACGACCGTGTAAAGTCGATCTTTAGCACGCACCAGATATTCATACTGACCGGACCATGCGATTGAATAGCCGGCAGGCAAATCTACCTCCCGTGCAACCACCTGCTGTGCTTCAGCTACATAAGAGCCCAGGTCACGACCATCTATATCCACGAATGTCCAGCCATTGGGCCGTGCATTTTCGCTCTTAATCACCGCAGGACCATCGTCTACTCGAATTTCAGCAACTTCACTGAGGGCAATATGCGCACCAGCTGGTGTAATTATCGGCAGATTTTTTAACTGCTGTAACGAATCACGTGTATCCCTTGGATAGCGTACATTGATAGGATAACGCTCCAGCCCTTCGACGGATTGTGATACTTTCATTCCCCCTAATGCCGTACTAACCACATCCTGAATATCGGCAATATTTAAACCAAACCGCGCAGCTGCCTGTCGATTAATATCAACGGTAACATAACGTCCACCTGCTACCCTTTCTGAATAAGCAGATGCGGTACCTGGAACATTTATTACTGCCTTTTCCACCTGCTTACCGATATCTTCGATGACTTTTAAATCAGGCCCCGAGACTTTAATACCCACCGGCGTCTTGATGCCAGTCGCAAGCATATCGATTCGTGTCTTTATTGGCATCACCCAGGCATTGGTCAGCCCTGGAAAATTAATTAGCCTGGTTAATTCCTGCTTAAGTTTTTCGGTAGTCATACCCTCGCGCCACTGGTCCCGTGGTTTTAACTGAACTGTGGTTTCAATCATAGTTAATGGTGCGGGATCTGTAGCGGTTTCTGCTCTGCCAATTTTACCGAAAACTGTTTTTACTTCCGGCACGGTCTTTATGAGTTTATCGGTCTGTTGTAGTAACTCCTGAGCCTTACCAATCGACAAGCCTGGGAATGTTGTAGGCATATACATTAAATCGCCTTCGTCCAGGTCTGGCATAAACTCTGACCCAATATTAAGTACAGGCCAAATAGTAACTACCACTAGAATACCTGCCAGGGTAACAACTTTTACAGGTGCTTTTAACACAAAATCTATAAATGGTTTATATACTTTTTTCAGATAGTGGTTAAGTGGATTTTTATTCTCTGGCGTAATATGTCCTCGTATGAAATACCCCATCAGAACTGGCACTAACGTTATCGCTAACATCGATGCAGCAGCCATTGCATATGTCTTTGTATAAGCCAGTGGTGAAAAAAGTTTTCCTTCCTGTGCTTCCAGAGTGAAAACAGGCATAAAACTTAAAGTAATAATCATCAGTGAGAAAAATAATGCTGGCCCAACCTCTTTCGCAGCTTCAGATACGATCTGCCATCGTCGTTCGGTACTAATTTCAGATCCGTCAATACCTTCTCGTTCGATATGTTTATGCATATTCTCGATCATTACTATTGCTGCATCGACCATGACACCAATCGCGATGGCAATGCCACCCAACGACATAATATTCGCATTTAATCCCTGTGCTTGCATAATAATAAATGCCGAGAGGATACCTATTGGTAATGAAATAACCACAACAAGAGAAGATCTAAAATGAAACAGAAAGAGAGCACAGATTAGTGCAACCACAATAAATTCTTCTATCAGCTTACTATTCAGGTTATCCACAGCTCGCTGTATCAACTCTGAACGGTTATATGTTTCAATCAGTTCGACACCTTGCGGCAAACCTGGCTTAAGCTCTTCTATTTTCTGCTTAACACGCTGAATGGTCTTTAGGGCATTCTCACCATAGCGCATTACCACAACACCACCCACTACCTCACCTTCTCCATCAAGTTCGGCAATACCACGTCGCATCTGTGGGCCTAGTCGAATCTCTGCGACATCTTTCAGCAACAAAGGTGAACCAACCTGGTTAACACCTAATGGTATGTGCCTTAGATCATCCAGGCTATCAATGTAACCTGTAGCACGTACCATATATTCTGCTTCGGCCATTTCTATAACTGAGCCACCTGTTTCCTGGTTGGCACGTTTTATAGCATTTTTGATTTTTGCAATCGGCAGCTTATAGGCTCGAAGTTTATTCGGATCTAACACTACCTGGTATTGCTTAACCATTCCGCCGATAGTGGCAACTTCGGATACACCATCAACTGTCTGTAATTCATATTTCAGAAACCAGTCCTGCACTGAACGCAACTGTGAAAGATCGTGTTTTCCGCTACGATCTACCAACGCATACTCATATACCCAGCCAACACCCGTAGCATCAGGACCCAATGTTGGCTTCGCACTATCCGGAAGATTACCCGCCACCTGGCTTAAATACTCTAGCACCCGTGAACGAGCCCAGTACGGATCCGTACCATCTTCAAAAATCACATAAACATACGAGTCACCAAAGAATGAATAGCCTCGAACATTCATCGCACGAGGCACCGCTAACATGGCAGTAGTTAAGGGATATGTCACCTGGTCTTCAACGACACGTGGAGCCTGGCCTGGGTAACTGGTTTTAATAATCACCTGGACATCAGATAAGTCCGGGATAGCATCCAGTGGTGTATTCTTGACTGAATAAATCCCAACACCGGTCAAGATCACCGCAAGAACGACAACCATAAAACGATTTTTTATAGACCAGTCAATAATCGCAGCAATCATTACTTAACACCTCGCTTACGTATTGCACTGATACGGTATCCGTCCGCTGTTTTAACCAGGTCAAATTCGACTTCATCTCCTTCTGCAAGGCCTTGAAGTGATACACCTTGCTGTGTATTAAAGTCCATAGTCATTTCTGGCCACCCCAGCTCATCGATGGCTTCATGGTCAAGATTAATCATGCCATGATCCTGCATCACAGAATTTATTTTTCCTTTACCAGTCGTCACCTGTTGTGATTGCATCTCTGACTTAGCCTGAGAAGATTTACTCATGCGTTGCAAACTAGCTTTCATACTGGCTTCAGAGTCAATTAAAAACTGCGCTGATGTGACTATATTTTCTCCTTCATCCAAACCAGAAATAACCTCTATCCAGTCACCCGACTCAATACCGGTAACTATTTCCCTTTGCATATAACGCCCTTCACCTACAGAGATAATGGCACGCTCATTTTTACCACTACGAATTACTGCTTCGCGAGGTATACTCAATACATTTTCCCTGGCGCCACCGTATATTGACACGTTGGCATACATATTAGGCTTTAACACTTCTCCTGGATTATCGAATCGCAACCTGACACGTAGTGTACGATTTTTTTCATCCAGACTTGGGTAAACATATTCAACAATACCCTCCCAGGATTTACCGGGTGTGAAGGATAATTCAACATCTGCTTGCTGGCCTTCTTTTACAAACGTACTCTGGCTCTCGAATACTTCTGCTATCACCCACACACTGGACAGGTCTGCCAGTGTCATAACCTGTGTACTGGGCTTCACATACATTCCTTCTCTCACCATCATCATGGTAACGATGCCATCCTGTGAGGCATAGATGCTGATGGTTCGTGGAATATTGTTGTTTTTCTTAAGTTGAGAAACCTGACGTTCACTAACTCCAAGTGAAACCAGTTTTTCATGTGATGCGCGTATAAGTCGCTGATTGGCAGAACGCAATGCCTGCACATATTCTTCCATTGAATTAACCAGCTTAGGTGAATAGACATCAAATAATCGCTGGCCTTTTTTTACTCGTTCACCCTCAACACTAATCGCCAGCTTTTCAATCCAGCCATCGACGCGCAGGTGTATATGGCTAACACGTGATTCATCAAATACCACATAACCCACTGTATCAATCTTGCGCCAGAGTTTTCCTGACTCAACTTTAGCTGTTCTAACGCCCAGGTTATTTTCAACTGCTGGTGAAATTTTAACAGTAGGACCCGATGTTCCATCAGATGAACTTCCCCCATCATCGTAGACCGGAATTAAATCCATCCCCATAGGAGACTTACCCGGTTCATCACGGCGATAATTTGGATCCATAGGAGCCATCCAGTAAAGTATTTTTTTCTCCCTGGGTTGTGACTCTTCTACTTCCTGCTTAATTGGCTCAAGGGCCATTCCACATATTGGGCAGGTACCCGGTTCATCCTTGATAATGTTTGGATGCATAGGACACTGATACTGAGTATCTATATGTTTGATACTGTGTTCAAGTGCTGTTTCAGTATAATTTTTTTCCGAGCCTTGTTGCTCAAACTGACCTATATACCAACCTAGGACTAATGCAACACTGATTGCAACAACTACAATAGAATATTTACCAGTTGATGTTTCTATAAAGCTCATTGAATCTCTCCTGTTAAAAATTGTAGATCTGCAAATGCCTTGTTGTAGTCAACTTTGATTCGTACTCCTGCCAGACGCGAATTTAGTTCTGTCACCCTGGCTTTTATAAGCGTGAAAAAATTCACCACACCACTCTGGTATCCACTCAATGCAACTTCCGCATTCTGATGTGCCTGCGGCAGTACTTTTTCTGTATATAATTCATTTCTTTTCTGCAGCTTGATTAGTCTGCCTCTAATTTCTTGTAAACGTTTTAACAACATCCTCTGCACATCAGTTTTCTGGTATCGATTTGCAGCTAGTTGATGTTGTTCAGCTGCTACATTCTTATCCTGCCGACCACCAGTAAATACGGGTAAATCAAGTGTTACCATCGCGCTTAAAAAATCATCTCGTTCAGATCCATCGGGATTATTACCTTCACGCTTTCCATAACTAATATCGAACCCCCATTGTGGTACATATTGTTCATTAGCTATTTCCAGTTTCTTTTGCTGACTCACGATCATTTCATTGGCAGCTATAAGCTCGGGGTGTTCGAGCATACGAGTCATTAATACTTCAATTTGTGGAATTTTACGTATCTCCAGCTCGCCATTATCTATTTCGATTGCGTCACCAAGATTCTCTTCGCCTAGCCATTTAGCCAGGTTTGCTTTTGCCACAATAAGATCTGATTTTGCCTGTTCGAGGCGATCATCAACGAGAGAAATTTCCAGTTCAGCCTGCACTACATCCTGTTGTTGCTGACGCCCCGATGCATAATAGGATTGAGAAATGTCCAGCATCTTGACGAACAACTGTCTATTGGCCTGTATAATTCGGATAGACTCACTTTGTAACACTACGTCTAACCACGACTTACGTACCTGTCTGAGTACTTCACGAATACGTTGTTCTTTTTTCGCTAGCTGAAGGCGAGACATCGCCACCTTCGATTCAGCAGCAATTTCTGTAGTTCTACCCCTTGGCAACATTTGCTGATAACCAAGAATAACTTGTGTCATAGGTTCCTGTTCTAGATCAAACGAATCAACAGGTAGTGCCTGTGCACCAAATTTAAGTCTTGGGTCAGGCCATGTGTCAGCGGCTACCGATTGGTCTATATAGGCTTTTGACTTGAGATCAAAACTCTTTATTAG
>JBFHVK010000026.1:0-16157 GCA_041589615.1 Gammaproteobacteria bacterium
CAATATATTACCCAGCAGGGATACTGATTTGATATTACAGGCTTTCCATCGAATATCATCCAGTGTAATTGCTGATACTCCCGGGCGTAGCTCTTCTTTGGTAATCGGTGCAAGCTCGGTCACCATGGCAAATACCGTTGGCACCACCACATCAGGAAAACCGTGATTTCGTTTTGCCGCTACGCCGCGAGTAATATGCAGGTAGACATACTGATCTTCACTGGGGTTCTTTTTCAGCAGTGTATCCAGCATGTCTCTCCATTGTTGATCACTCAATGGATTCACCAGGCGAATAGAATCAAGGCTATTCTGTAATCGCTGCAGATGCTCAGATAACCGTAGCAGGTTTCCACCATAAGCAGGCATTACCTCATATACGCCATCAGCGAATAAGAAACCACGATCCAGTACCGAAATTTTTGCCTCTTCAAGGGGCAGATATTCGCCATTCAAATACACTATAGACATACAGTACTCCAGCGCCTGCAATATTTATTCAGAACAGTAAGATAGTTACCATTGAAGCACTTTCGGTAACCCACTGACATTGATTGTAATCGAATATTCGGTAAAAACTTAGCAGAAAAAAAGATATGAAGTAAGAATTGTTATCTGGCGCGCATTACGCGACGCCAGAGCAGAATACGGAAGAATGATTTACTGGAACAGCTGGATTATCTGATCCTTACTGCGCTGCCATAAACTACCTTCACTTATGGACTGCAATGCTATCAATGGCTGGGAAATCAGCTCCTTGCCTTCAAGCTTCACACTTACCTTACCTAGTTGCTGGCCCTTTGTTACCGGTGCCTCAATATCAGCACTTACTTCCATCGTTGCGTCCAGTTTTTTATACTGGCCACGAGGAATAGTAATAAACAGGTCATTCGCCAGACCGAGATTCAAATTCTCCGTCTCACCTTTCCAGACACGCGCTGTATTTAATGCTTCACCCGCACTGTATAGTTTATTACTCTCAAAGAAACGGAAGCCATAGCTTAATAAAGACTGACTTATGTCACTACGTGCTTTTTCACTTTTGGTGCCTAGCACAACAGCAATCAGGCGCATATCATCACGCTTTGCCGATGACACCAGGCAATAGCCCGCAGATTCTGTATGACCAGTTTTAATTCCATCTACACTTTTATCACGCCACAATAATTTGTTACGGTTATATTGCCTGATGCCATTAAAGGTATATTCTTTTTCCTTGTACCATTCGTAATGATCAGGGAATTCCCTGATCACGGCAGAAGCCAGCTTCACCAGGTCCGCAGCTGTTGTTACATGATTTTTATTCGGCCAGCCTGTTGCATTTACAAAATTGGTTTCTGTCATATCCAGTTGCTGGGCATACTGGTTCATGTAATCCGCAAATGTAGATTCGCTTCCTGCAATATGCTCCGCCAGTGCTACCGTAGCATCATTACCCGACTGGATAATCAGGCCTTTCATCAAATCTTCTACTGTTACTTTCTTGCCAACTTCTACGAACATTTTAGAGCCTTTCATCTGCCAGGCTTTCTTACTGATAGTCACCTCTTCGTTCATATTCAGGCGACCCGACTCAATTTCCTTGTATACCACATAGGCTGTCATCATTTTGGTAATGCTGGCCGGCTCAACTTTTTTATGAATTTCCTTTTCAGCGAGAATACGTCCACTGTCTGCATCAACCAGCAGATAACTGGTCGCTGCAAGCTTTGGTGGCGAAGGCACCGGTGCAGCATGTACCTGAATAAAAAGTGAAAGCAGTAGCAAACTTACCAGTGAAGACAATGAAACTCTATTTTTTCGCATATCAAACCTATTCATTTGTATATTTTACGTGTATTGAATTTAAAGAAATTTAACTAACCGATTAATCTACGACAACACGCGCACTATCAAGTCCAATACCATTAAGGTCATTGATAACCTTATAGGCGAGATCTACATTTGGTATTGGCCCTACTCTGACACGGTAGAGCTTTCTACCATCATTTTCTATTACATGAACCCTGACACTGTTAATTTTCTTATCTCGCAGATCACTGGCCATTTTTTCAGCTGCAGACTCAGTCCCCATAGCGGCTACCTGCACATGTATTTCACCGTTCTCACCTGTTGATTCCGGCATCACCACATCATCGGTTTTAAGATCAAGCGCTGATGTATTAATTGCACGGATACTCACTGGCCCTGTACCTGTCGCAGATATACCCAGCTTTCTAGCTGCGGCATAGGACAGGTCAATAATACGACCTTCGTGAAATGGCCCCCGATCATTTACCTTTACGACAATCTTCCTGCCGTTTCCCTTATGCGTTACTTCTACATAGGTTGGTAACGGCAATGTTTTGTGCGCGGCTGTCATCGCATACATATTGTATGGTTCGCCGCTGGAGGTTTTTCTGCCATGAAACTTGGTGCCGTACCAGGAAGCAATGCCCTGCTGGTTAAAATTATTTGCCTGATCCATTACATGGTAGGTTTTACCCATAACCGTATAACTATCAGGGTTACCGTAACGACTTAGCGGTTCATTAGCGGGTATTGCATCAGGTGTATCATTTGGCACGAAACGATCGGGGGCCGTATCCTGCGTAGCACAACTAAGCAGTGTACCGGCCACACATGCAAGAGATACTAATTTAGTAACATTATTTAACAACATACCAATTATTTTAGTTCGCATTCGCTGTTCGATGATATTTCTCCGCAACAGCCTGGCTCAGCTGGTGTACGGCAAGGGCATACATCGGACTATGGTTATAACGCGTAATAACATAAAAGTTATGTAATCCCATCCAGTACTCGTCACCCTTGTCACCCTGCAGCTTTAACAATGTCGCAAGATCTGAATCCACAAAATGACTCGATGTCTTCACACCCATTTTCCTGAATTCGGAAACTTTTTTATGCGGTTTCATTTTTTTATCGCCAATATTTTTAGAAGCAGGCACAGTCGCAGGGCTTATCACCGGCTTACCCTGCTTCCAGCCATGACGACTAAAGTAATTCGCAACACTGCCTATAGGGTCTGCAGAGCTGTTCCAGAAATCCCTGACCCCATTACCATCGAAATCAACTGCATAACTTCTGAAACTACTGGGGATAAACTGTGGCATACCCATTGCACCTGCATAGGAACCGGTCAACTTGCGCGGGTCAAGTTTTTCCTCATGCGCCATCAGGATATAATGTTTTAACTGCTTACGGAAAAATTTTGCCCTGGGCGGATAATCAAAACCCAGGGTCGTTAGTGCATCTAGTACCGGATAATTTCCGGCATGTTTGCCGTAGTAGGTTTCGACACCGATAATGGCAACGATATACTCCGGGGGAACGCCATATTTCTTCTCGGCCCTGTTTAACAGTTCTACATTCTCCCTCCAGAATTCCACACCTTTATTGATACGTTTATCGGTTATGAAGATTTTGCGGTAATCTTTCCATTCCAGCACACCTTCAGCTGGCCGCGCAATGGCTTCCAGCGCAGTCTTCTGTTGCTTTACACCCTGCATCCAGCCACTCAGCAGTTTTACATCAATGCCATGCTCACGGTGCATTTCATCGATGAACTGACGCACATCTTTACGCTGACTATAGTTGGCGTGCACTACTGACGGCAGCAGACATAGCAACAGTGAAAGACGAAGAATTTTTTTTACCATTAACTGACTATTCATAATTATATTTTCATTTATCCCCTGGATACGATCATACATCCTGGTTTACAGATTGACGCGCGATTCATTACTTGGACCACAAACGTCGATGAGAGTTTATTGACATCAACATACCAAATCCTGCCATCAGGGTCACCATGGATGTGCCACCATAACTGATTAGCGGTAATGGTACCCCAACCACTGGCAAAATGCCTGAGACCATGCCCACATTCACAAACAAATAGACAAAAAACGTCAGGCTCAAACTGCCTCCTAGCAGGCGTGCATAGGTATCCTGGCCCTGCACAGCAATAATTAGCCCCCTGATAATAATAAAGCCATACAGGGTTAACAGCACAATCCCTCCAAGCAGGCCAAACTCTTCCGCATAAACCGCGAAGATAAAGTCGGTAGATTGCTCTGGCAGGAAGTTTAGATGTGACTGTGTACCATTGAGCCAGCCACGCCCGTAGGTGCCACCCGATCCAATAGCGATTTTTGACTGGATAATATGATAACCGGCACCCAGCGGGTCTCGTTGCGGATCAAGCAGCGTCATTACCCTGCCACGCTGGTAATCATGCATAAAATGCCATAATACTGGCAGCAATGATGCCCCCAGCACACCTAGCCCGAGCATCAAACGCCAGCTAACACCTCCCAGGAAAACAACAAAAAATCCAGCTGCAAAAATAAGCAGAGCGGTTCCCAGGTCGGGCTGTTTGGCTATCAGCAGGGTTGGCAGCAAAATCAGTACAGCAGCCACCAGCAGTGTTTTTATCTGAGGCGGTAACGGCCTGTCTGCAAAGTACCAGGCAATCATCATGGGGGTAACCAGCTTCATCATCTCGGAGGGCTGGAAACGCACAAAACCAAGATCCAGCCAACGCTGTGCGCCCTTACCTACATCACCCATCACCAGCACCAGTACCAGCAATACAATGCCAACCGCATACATCCACGGAGACCAGAAACGTAAAGTCGAAGAGGGTATCTGTGCAATTACCAGCATCACCATCAATGCCAGTGCGAGCCGTGTCAGTTGCCGATGTATCAGGTCCATTGACTGATCACCCGCACTATAGAGTACCCCCAGGCCCACTATCACCAGCAGGCCAATACCCACCACCAACAGGAAGTCCATATGCATCGCCTGCATTAATCGCATACTAAAGCTGGTTCTGTATCGCTTATCGCTTACGCCATCATTGAACATGATTATTTACTGCTTTTTACAGCCGCCTCCTGCTGGTTAATTTTCACCCATTCATCGATCACCTTTCTGGAAATCGGCGCTGCAGTAGTACTGCCATTGCCACCATTCTCGGCAATTACGGCTACAACTATCTGCGGTTTATCCAGTGGTGCAAAGGCAATAAATAATGCATGGTCACGTAGTTTCTTGGCGATAGTCTCCTCATCGTACTCCTCATCCTGCGCTATGCCGAATACCTGTGCAGTACCGGTTTTACCCGCCATTTTGAAATCCAGCCCATAACCTGAACTACGAGCAGTGCCGCGTAAACCGTGTACAACATTGACCATGCCCCTGATGGTGTGTTGCCAGTTGGCTTCGCGGTTTAGCTTTATACTTTCTTTGGGTGCCCATTCAATAATCGCCTTTTTGCCGGTTGCAGGCTCTTCTATAGACGCCAGCAGATGTGGCTGTGAGATCGTGCCTCGCATCGCCATTATTGAAGTCGCCGACGCAAGCTGTAAGGGTGTTGCCAGCATATAACCCTGGCCGATACCGGTGATCAGGGTCTCACCCGGAAACCATATTTTATGCTTCACACGTTTCTTCCATTCACGCGAGGGTAGCAGGCCAGATCGCTCTCCCAGCAAATCAATTCCGGTTTTTTCACCAAAGCCAAACTGGTGTAAAAATTCATAAATACGGTTGATCCCCATGCGATAAGACAGCTCGTAATAATAAACATCACAGGATTGTGCGAGTGCATCATTCAGGTCTACAGGGCCATGTCCGGTGATTTTCCAGTCTCGGTACTTACGCTCATCATTCGGTAGTAGATAATGCCCGATGCAGTCTATTTTCTCCCTGTGACCTATAGAGCGCGTTTCCAGCCCGCCAAGGCCAACAAATGGCTTAACCGTCGAACCCGGCGGATATTGCCCCATAATGGCGCGATTGAATAATGGACGATCTGGAGAATCACGCAGGCGTTTATAATCCTTGTGGCTAATGCCATGCACGAACAGGTTGGGATCAAAAGTAGGCATGCTAGCCATCGCCAGCAACTCGCCTGTTTCAGGCTGCATCACCACCACTGCGCCGTTGAAGTCCTTAAGTGCTTCCTCCGCAACCACCTGTAATCGGGTATCGAGTGTCAACCACAGGTTATTTCCGGGAATCGGCGGAATTTTATCCAGCACACGAAGCTCCCGCCCCTGTACATTCACCTCAATATTTTTATAGCCAACCAGGCCATGAAGCTGGTCCTCATAATAACGCTCCAGACCATTCTTACCGATATGAGTCGTGCCCTTGTAATTGGTCTGGTCGACTCGTTTCAGCTCATCTTCATCAATCCGCCCTACGTACCCAATCACATGGGCCATACGCTTACCAAACGGGTAATGACGACTGAGTCGAGCATTGATTTCAACACCAGGGAAGCGATGTCGATTGACCGCGAGTCGAGCGACCTCTTCTTCAGATAGCCTGGTACGCAAGGGCACCCATTCAAATTTTCGGCTGCGTTTTAGCTGCTCATCAAACTGTTGCAGGGTATTCTCATCCAGCTCTACGACCTCACCAAGCCCCTGCAGAGTAGCCTGCATATCTTTAACCTGTTCGGGGATAAGCTCCAGCTGGTAAGAAGGACGATTTTCCGCCAGAACCACACCATTGCGATCATAGATCAGTCCACGATTAGGCACCACAGGCATCAAACGCACCCGGTTGTTTTCAGAGAGGGATGAAAAATGGCTGTACTCGATAAACTGCAGGTATACCAGTCGGGACAACAATACCAGCAGCAGCAACACACAGAATATGGCTGCCACCAGCGCTCGCCGCTTGAACAGCTGCGCTTCCAGCATGTGGTTTTTTATGACAGAACGATATGACATATAACCTTAATGTCCTCGAGCTGTTATCAGCTGAAATATCAAGGTTATGATCTGTTGCAACATGGTAATAATGTGTTCTCCACTCTATTTGGCGGTGGCTATGTCTCGAATCGCAGTAGTTAATGATGGCTGCGCTTTAGCGTTGCAGCCATCATACACGATCTGCATTCTGGCGAATAATCAGCCTCTGGATTTTTCGTAGCGCTCGATACTGGAAAGAATTTCCTCATGCGCGCGTTCAACACCCACCCAGTTTTCTACTTTCACCCATTTGCCTGATTCAAGCGCCTTGTACTGCTCGAAGAAATGCGTGATCTGATCCAGCATATCATCATGCAGATCCTGAGGTTTCTGCACATCATCATACAGCTTGGTCAACTTGCTTACAGGAACAGCCAGCACTTTGTGATCTTCGCCTGCCTCATCGATCATCTCCAGCATGCCTACCGGACGGCAGCGAATAACCGAACCTGAAATAAGTGGCACAGGCGTAACAACCAGCACATCAACCGGGTCACCATCTTCAGACAGGGTATGCGGCAGGAAGCCGTAGTTGCATGGGTAGAACATCGCCGTACCCATAAATCGATCGACCATCAGGGTGCCACTGTCCTTTTCTACCTCGTATTTTACCGGGGATCCATGGGAGGGTATTTCAATCACGACATTGATATCGCTGGGTACATTTTCCCCAAGGGGGAGGTTATCAAGATTCATACAACTCTTACCTTACAATTACAGCTTGTTTCAAGATTAAAAAAGCCTGCCACAACACATACTAGCTGCGCTTGATGCCGTTAAAGATGGGCAGGCCAATTAGGTTAATTGCGCATTATATCAAGAACAGGCATCAGAATACTCGACATTATCTACGCATTGATTACAATCCGAAGCATCTGCCAACAACTATAAGGCCTGTTAGGGGGAAAAGAGGATATGAGAATCGTACTACTGGGAGCGCCAGGCTCTGGTAAGGGCACCCAAGCCAAACTACTGATCGAAAAACTAAATATTCCACAAATCTCGACCGGTGATTTACTCCGCGCTGCAGTGGATGCACAGACACCCCTGGGCAGGCAGGCAAAAACCATTATGGATGCTGGCCAACTTGTGCCAAACGACCTGGTACTGGGGCTTATCCGTGAACGACTCAGTAGCCCTGACACTAAAAATGGCTTCATTCTTGATGGCTTCCCGCGCAATATCGAACAGGCGGAAGAGCTGGACAAGCTTCTTAGCAGTGTTTCAATGCCCATCCAGAAGTCGGTACTGATCGATGTTGACTTCGATATTCTGATGCAACGCCTGACCGGACGCCTCACCTGCGAGGATTGCGGCGCTGTGTTCAATATATTTACCAACCCACCCACACTGGAAGAAGAATGCGACATGTGTGGTGGCAAACTACATCATCGTTCGGATGACAATGAAGAAACCATTGGCAAACGTCTACGTGTATACGAGACCCAGACCAAGCCAGTTGCCGACTACTATGAGCAACAGGGCAAGCTTTCTGTTGTAGAAGGTAAAGGCGAAATCGAAGATATTTTTGCAGCCGTGCAAACAGCCCTGAAAACAGCTCGTCCAGGCACTATGGCTGCACAGGCACCTGCCAGACCCGTTCCACCGGTTGCACCTGCAGTAACACAAAGTGCTCCTGCCCCTGCTCCGGCTAAAGAAACGCCTCCTGTACAGCCAGCCGTAGCCGATAAGCCCGCTGTCAAGAAAATGGAAAAGCCAGCGGAGAAGAAGCCTGCCGAAAAGCCTGTTGCAGCCGCGACTAAACCAGCCAGCCCAAAAGCAGCCAGTGAAAAACCCGCAACAAAGAAAACAGCAAAACCGGCTGCCAAAGCAGAAAAGAGCAAGAAGCCTGCTACCAGGAAGCCTGTGAAGAAAGCAGCCGCTAAAGCACCCGTGAAGAAGGCAGCACCTGCCAAAACAGCAGCCAAGGCCAAATCAAAGCCGGGCAAAACTGTTGCCAGCAAGAAAAAAACGGTCGCTAAAAAGAAAGCCGTAAGTAAACCTGTCGATATGAAAACTCAGTTAAAGCAACTGCAGAACGAGCTAAAGAAGGTGAAGGCTGAGCTTAAAGACACAGAAAATCGCAGCAAGGCTTTAATCAAGCAAGATGCGAGCAAGGAAAAAGCACGCCAGCAAGCTGCCAGACAAAAGCTCAATGACATGTTGAAGTCTTTCAAGAAGAAGTAAACCCATCGACAGGGGAGGTATTGGCCTCCCCTGTCGACTTTCCAGACAATAACCACTCTATAACCCACTGTTTTTACTGTAACTTCAGCCCTGATACTGCCTTTTTTACATCTCTGTAAACTATACCAACGCCGACAGCCATCTTAAGCTATTGATTTAATGATGCTTTCTTTTTTGACCACATGTCTCATGTAAGCATTTCCTTACACTTCCTAATCCTCTCTCTTAAATTTAAGAAATAAGTCACTGTTTAGACTACACTATTACAGAATGGACCAGGATGTGCTTAAAGCATAATCCACCTGCCTGTTTTGCATGCTGAATTCAGCAAAGCGGCAGGTGCACCACAAATGATAAAAGACACAGGGAAGCTAGCCCATTTTGAGAGCCGTCATAAGGCGCCGCATAAATGGGAATGGATGATCGGGAGACAGAAAATGATCAAGCTAATTTTCTACAGGACGTTTCATTATGTGGTTTTATCGAATTCTATTATTTACTCTGCTTGCGAGCAGTGCCGGACTCTGCCAGAGCGACGCTAACCTGCCTGCAACAACGGCGTCAACGCAGCATGTCAGCACTTCATCTGCCAATTTACCTCAACAACAGTACCAGCTCGGGCTGAATTACCTTCTCGGAAGAAATGGCGTCGACAGGTCGTCTGAAAAAGCCGCCAGCATATTTAAAGCACTAGCAGAACAGAACTGGAGTTCTGCTCAGCACATGCTGGGTAATATGTATATGAAGGGTAAGGGCGTAGAACAGAATAACCTGCTTGCCTATAAATGGCTTAGCCTGGCATCAAAAAACAATCTGCGTCTGGCAGAATCAATACAGAGCAAGCGAAAGCAACTATACAATCAGCTACAGCACAGCCTCTCACCCCAGGCACTCAATAAGGTAAACCACTGGATTGCCGAGTGGCAGCCATCTTCACAACCGGCACAGGTAAATTAGCTTTGTATGGAGTTACATCTGGCCCAGCAGCAGGCAGCTGAGCCAGGTGAGTTATTTTATCAGCTGTTCTGGCTCGCCTGATCAGCTGCTTCAATTTCTGCTTTAACTTTATCCATATCCAGGCCTTTCACCTGTGTCACCAGCTCTTCCAGAGCTGACGCAGGCAGCATACCCGCTTCAGAAAACAGTACGATCTGTTCACGGAAAACCATTAGCGTAGGAATCGAGCGGATCTGGAAATGCGCCGCAATAGCCTGCTCCTGCTCTGTATTTACCTTGGCGAACACAATATCAGGATACTTTTCTGAGACTTCTTCATAAATGGGTGAAAAAGACTTACACGGACCACACCACTCCGCCCAGAAGTCGATAATGACGATGTCATTTTCGACAATTGTTTTTTCAAGATTTTGTTCGTTCAGTTCAATTGTAGCCACTGGCCTTCTCCCGATAGATTCAGTTAATTTGAGCGAATAACGGAAGACAGAACATCACCGTTGCTGTTAAACACCCAGTCATCAATGTATCGTCATCAATACATCAGTAATAGCACAGATATTAACACTTTCTTATATTTGGGTCGATGGCGATTCGCCCCATGCCGAGCTTTGAAACAGTTAATCTTTCTGCATATTACCCCTGTTTTAATACGGTTTTTGGTGTTAAATCACACTATGCACAAACAACAAATATCGAGCTTTCTCACACTGGTACTTGATCTGGGATCGCATGCCTGCCGTATTGCCCTGTTCTCACCAGATGGTCAACTGCATTATATAAACAGCAGGGACATTGCTAGCCATTCACCGGGCAATGGCCGTTACGAGCAGGATGCGAATGAAATACTCAGCGCATTTCAGCAATTACTGGACGGGCTAAATGATCAGCAGATAGAACAGATTCGCTGCTGTGGAATATGTACTCAGCGCTCCAGCATCGTTGCCTGGCATCGACAAAGCGGTGAAGTATTATCCCCCGTTCTTAGCTGGAGAGACCTGCGAAGTCAGGAGGCAGTGGAAACCCTGCAGCCGCACAGGCAGACCATCAGAGAAATTTCCGGCCTGCAATTATCCGCCCACTACTCTGCAAGCAAAATACAGTGGCTACTGCAGAACCAGACTGAACTCCAGCCTTTGATGCAGCGTCAAGAACTGTGTATTGCACCTCTTGCCAGCTTCCTGCTATTTCATCTTCTACAGGAAAAACAAACCTACCTGATCGACCATACGAATGCACAACGCACTCAACTATTTGATATAGACAATCTTGACTGGTCTCCTTTCCTGCTAAAGCAGTTTGGTATTGATCCTCAACTGCTTCCCGTATGTGTCCCTGTAGTACATGCTTATGGCCACCTTAAGAAACTGGGCATACCTGTGACCGCTGTCTGTGGCGACCAGAATGCGGCATACAATGCGTACCCTGGCATTTCAGGCCAAAGTGCACTTATAAATATTGGCACAGGTGCATTTATGCTTACCCCTGCACGGGAAACCGGCCAGCATCGCCGACTGCTACGCAGCATTGCCAGCAGCACAGCAGAGCACACTGAATATCTCACTGAAGGCACTGTAAATGGTGCAGCTACCTCAATTGACTGGGCATTAGGACAGAAACAACAGAACATGTCTGAAGAGCAGTTATTTCAGGTACTTCCCGAGTGGCTTGAAAGCCATCAGAGCCAGTGTATTTTTATTAACAGTATCGCCGGACTAGGTTCCCCCTGGTGGTGCCAGGGCGGGGAAGCCACTTTTATAAACTGTAATGAAGACTCCAGTGCAGAACGTTTCGTCTCAATAATTGAAAGCATAATATTTCTTATTTACAACAACATTCAACAGCTTGATGCATCACTTGATACGCTGTATATCAGTGGTGGCCTGTCCAGGCTCGATGGCCTGTGCCAGAAACTGGCTGACCTTAGCCAGGCAGATATTATTCGTAACACGGAAATAGAAGCCAGTGCACTTGGCTGCGCTCAACTCGCCCTGCAATATATTAATAAAAAGACAAAACCTTTCACGCTGACAACAGACAGGCGATTTACCGCAACTAAAAATAGCGAGATCCTGAAACGTTATAGCCACTTTGTCGGAGAGTTAGAAAAGCGCTGCAGCAAAGACTAAACTTATTATATCTTGCTGCTTATCTGGGTAATTATATGGCAATTCCACAACTGGTCGCACATCGAGGCCATATGGCTTCCTATCCGGAGAACACGCTTATAGCGCTGGAATCCGCCCTGCTCTGTGGGGCACCTTTTATAGAATTCGATGTCCAGTGCACTGCTGATGGTCAACTCGTTGTTTTTCACGATGTTGACTTATATCGAACCACTGGAGTACACGGCAACCTGTTCAATATGAGCTATACCGAATTGAAAAATATTCGAGCCCATGAACCAGAACGTTTTTCGCTGGCCTTTTTTAACCAGCACATTCCTCTACTGAGTGAGGCTGTTTCACTTTTACAGCGTTTTCCTGATGCATCTGCATTTGTAGAGATTAAAGAAGAGTCACTCAAACACTATGGCATTGACACGATCATGAGCGAGCTATTGAAGTCACTCGATTTTGTAAGATCACAATGTATTATTATTTCATTCGATAATTCTGCAATCGAATACACAAAAAAACACAGTGATTTTCTTACAGGATGGGTACTCCATTCATATGATGAACAACACAGGCTCATACTAAATAAAATCAGGCCAGATTATGCAATTGTTAATCATAGAAAAATCATACCTGACACAGACCCCTGGCAGGGCAACTGGCAATGGATGGTTTATGATATTACCGATCCAGAACTAGCGTTACATTATGCGAGCCACAATATAGATCTTGTTGAAACTCGAGATATATGTCACATGCTTGATCACCCTATACTGGCGCTTAACCTGAATAATACCCGGATAAAAAACTAACAATGCAAAACAGGTAAAAAACTTCATGACTGAGACAGTCGATTATGATGTCATTATTATCGGTGCAGGAATACAAGGTGCTGGCGTCGCCCAGGCTTGCATCGCAAATGGCTACAAAACTCTCGTTATTGAAAAATTCTCCGATGCTGGCATGGGCACCTCAAGCAAATCCAGTAAATTAATACACGGTGGACTCCGCTATCTTGAACACGGGCAAATAGGCCTTGTCAGGGAATGTTTGAATGAGAGAAAGTATCTCTTACGCAACGCTCCGGAACTGGTCAAACTTTTGCCTTTCTATATTCCGGTCTACAGTGACAGTTCTCGTCCCGCATGGTTAATATGGCTTGGGCTCATTATTTATTCACTACTAAGCTTTAAGCCATTTAAAATTATACCCGCTAGCAGATGGCACCAACTGGATGGCCTAAACCAGGAAAACCTGAAATACGTGTTTAGCTATCTGGACGCAAAAACCAGCGATGTGAAATTAACCCGTGCTGTTATATCTTCAGCAAGCAACATGGGCGCAGATATTTTATATAGCACAGAATTCATCGAGTCCAGCTATTCTGGCAATAGACATATTGCCAGCTATCGCAACCAGCAGGGAAAGATATTAACCGCAAGCTGTCATTGCATTATAAATTGCAGCGGCCCCTGGGTTGAGAGCGTACAGAAAAAAATAAGCCCTCAGCTTGAACTACCTGCAATAGACCTGGTTGCTGGCACGCATATTATTGTTAACACACCCACCACGCAGGGAGCATTCTATTTGCAGGCAAGTGATGGCCGTGCAATATTTGTAATACCATGGGACAATGATAGTAGCCTTATTGGAACAACAGAACGTCTTTTCAAAGGGCAAACAGAAGAATTAGAAGCATCTGATAGCGAAATTAACTACCTGCTCAACACTTACAATCAGTACTTTAAAAACAGGATAAGCCACGAGAATATAATTGATGTTTTTTGTGGGCTAAGAGTTTTACCCGCGGCAAATGAACACTCTTTTAAACGCTCACGTGACAGCCTGATCTTACAGCATGATGAGACACCAACACTAATCACTTTAATAGGCGGCAAGCTGACAGCATACAGAGCCAGCTCAGAAAACGTTCTAAAGCGGGTGAGAAAAGCATGTCCAAATTCAGCTCCCAGGCTTGATACGAAAAACATAAAGCTTCGGGCATGAGAAAGCCATGAGCCACTTAAGCATTGAATACGTATTAGCTATTCTTCCACATCCCTATACTGACTTCGTATTTCAAAAAACGAGTCAAGATTATCAAAAAACATTTCGATAAGCCCCGGGTCAAAGTGCTTACCAGATTGATCCCTGAGTAATTCAAATATCTTCTCGTCTTCCCAGGCTTTTTTATAGCAACGATCAGAACCCAGCGCATCAAAAACATCTGCCAGGGCGGTAATTCTGCCATAAAGGTGTATATCACCTCCATCCAGCCCTTTGGGATAACCTGAACCATCCCACTTTTCATGATGCTCCAACGCGATAATTGCTGCAGTGCGCATTATTGGCCTGTCACTGTGCTTGAGCATTTCGTAACCAATCGTGACATGAGTTTTCATTATTTCAAATTCTTCCTCAGTAAGTCGTCCTTTCTTATTCAGGATAGAGTCTGGTATGCCTACCTTACCGATATCATGCATGGGAGATGCCATAGCAATCAAATCCGCCTCAAAGTCGCCAAGCCCTGACAACTTAGCAAACAATCGAGAATATTCAGCAACACGCTTTACATGCTGTCCCGTTTCCCTGGATCTAGTTTCACCTATAGATCCCATAGTGAAAATAACTTCTTTTTGTGTCTCGACAATTTCCCTGTTTAACTGCTTCAATTCGGCCAGTGCATTATCAATAACAACTTGCTGTGAATCTTCATACGCCTTCAGTTTAAGGTGCGTCCTGACTCTTGCCAGGAGTTCAGTAGAATTAAATGGTTTTGTTATATAATCCTGGCCTCCGGCATCGAAAGCCTCGATAAGACTTTCCTCGTCAGTTTTTGCAGTGATAAATATCACTGGCATATCTTTACACAAACCACCTTGTTTGATCCTCCTGCATACCTCGTACCCATTCATTTCCGGCATCATCACATCAAGCAGAACAAGGTCAAAATTCTCTTCCTGGATGTGTCCCAATGCCTGTTCACCATTCGTGGCATATGATATCTCATACTCTTCGTCACCCAGAAGATTTGCAACAACCTGTATGTTCTTTGGCACATCATCAACTATAAGTATTTTATATTTTCTCATTGTGAAATAGCACCCTGAAGTTTATTTATTCCAGCAAGAATGAGGCTTATCATTCTCTGAGTCTCTTCTATATCAAACTGCTCATTTGCACTTCTAATCCTTTCAACGACCTTCTTAAACTCATGCATACTGTACCGGTTTGCCACATCATCTAACTCATCAAGCAGCTGATTAAGCCCTCCAAAACTTCCCCTGTTTCTTGTTCTGTCAAGAACTGGTGCATATACAATTATTTCATCCGCGAACTCATCGCTAGCATGTTCCATTTCTTTCAACAACATGCACTGTTCATTCTGACTCTCATTTTCTATTACCGGGACCTGTTCTGCCGGCAGCAGTTTACCTAGCGTCTGCATTAACGTATTTCTATTCAATGGCTTATATAACACCGCATCAAATAGCGACCTTTTCTTATCTGCTTTCCTGTCTTCAACTACAGACGCTGTAACAGCTACAATAATTGTTTTGGCCAACTCAGGATTGCTTTTTATTTTCTGCGTAGCTTCAACACCTGACATCACTGGCATACGTATATCCATAAGCACCAGTTCTGGCCTGTCTCTTTGCATCACTTCTAATGCATGCGCTCCATCTGTCGCATGCAATATTTCAAGTGGCTGCCCTGACAAATATTCACAGATAAGGTTTCTGTTCTCTTCAATGTCATCTGCAATTAATATTTTAGCCGGCTTGAGCTTTACACCTGAGTCAATCGCCGTGATTTTTTGCTGTTTTTTATCATCTGCGATTTCAGGTGATTTCATTAAAAAAGTAAAACAGCTACCTTCGCCAATTTTACTTTTCAGCGTTATTTCCGAGTTCAGCCTTTCAGCTAGTTTTGTGCTAATCGCCAGACCAAGCCCGGCTCCTCCGAATTCACGCGTACTCTGGCTATCCTGCTGTTCAAATATATTGAAGATTTTCTTCTGATCTTTAACTAATATCCCTATACCACTGTCTCTTACTTCAATTGCAAGATCTGAAAATAATCCATTCTTACCTACATCATGCATTTTAGCATGTATGTCTATGCCACC
>JBFHVK010000027.1:0-15948 GCA_041589615.1 Gammaproteobacteria bacterium
AAGCTTGCAGAAGAAGCGGAAGTACGACGCCAGGCAGAAGAAGCAGAAATGCGGAAACTGATGCTGGAAGAAGAAAGACGTCTTGCAAAACAGAGTGCTGAAAACCAGAAATTACTGGTGCAGTATATTGCCCAGATTCAGCGCAAGGTAGAACAGAACTGGAATGCACCGGATAACATGACGGCAGGCTGGTCCTGTGAAATAATGGTTGAGCAGAATCGCTTTGGTGATGTACTGAGTGTGCAGATGAAACAGTGTACTGGAAGCGATGCTTTCAAAAGTACAGTTGAACGTGCCGTGCGCAAGTCTTCTCCCTTGCCCGAAGCACCTAACAATGATGTTTTTGAGAAAAAACTGAATTTTATTTTCAGGCCTGATGTATGAGAAAACAAATGATAAAACACCTCTCCCTGTTTGTATTGATGGGATTGTTCGTCAGTAATGTAAATGCAGCATTACGAGTTGAAATTACCCGAGGTGCGGAGGGAGCCATACCAATTGCTGTTGTGCCCTTTGATATAACATCGAATTCAGGATTAAAAGTCGATAGTGTATCGGATATTGTTGCGGCTGACCTCCAGCGGAGTGGCAAATTTTCACCCATCGAAAAAGATAAGTTAATCGCTACCCCTAAAGATCTCGCTGAAGTGAATTATAAACTATGGCGAGTTGCAGGTATCGATCACCTGGTTATTGGTAACGTCAATGTCATTCAGGCGAACCAGTATGAAATTAGCTTTCGTTTGCTTGACGTTTTTAAGGGTACCCAGGTACTAGGTTACCAGTTCAGTGCTACTGATCGAACATTGCGCAGTGTGAGTCATCATATTAGTGACCTGATCTATGAAAAAATTACCGGGCAGAAAGGTGCCTTCGAAACCAAAATTGCCTATATCACTGCAGAGAGAAAGCAGGGTATGCAGCCTTCCTATAAATTACAGGTAGCTGATACCGATGGACACAATTCACAAACCGTATTGAGTTCGACACAACCAATCATGTCACCCTCCTGGTCGCCGGAAGGAAATCGCCTGGCTTATGTGAGTTTTGAAAAACGTAAGGCTGAAATATACATCCAGAATTTATATAGCCAGCAAAGAACAAAAGTCACGGCATTTGAAGGCATTAATGGTGCACCTGTCTGGTCGCCGGATGGCAGGAAGCTGGCGCTGACACTGTCAAAAGATGGTAACCCTGATATTTATATCCTTGACCTGGCAAGTAAAAAACTGACTCAGCTTACAAAGCACTGGGGTATCGATACCGAACCCAGCTGGATGCCCGATGGGAGTGAATTGTTATTTACATCCAGTCGCGCAGGTAAGCCACAGATCTATCGTATTTCAGCCAATGGTGGCCATGCGCGCCGTGTGACGTTTGAAGGTAATTACAACGCCAGTGCAGAAGTGTCTGCTGATGGTCGTTATATGGTGTTTGTGCAGGGTGAAGGAAATACATTCCAGATAATGAGTATGGATATGCAAACTGGTTTTGTGCAGCCCCTTACGGATGGACCACTTGATGAGTCACCCAGTTTTGCACCCAACGGCAGTATGATTCTGTATGCAACAACTGATCAGCATCAGGGTGTACTCGCAGCGGTTTCAAGTGATGGACGTTTTAAGCAGAAACTGGTGCTATCCGAAGGTGATGTTAGGGAGCCAACCTGGGGTCCGTTCCGTCAGTAAACGGGATATTATTAGCGACAGTAAAAATCTGATATTTCAGGCAGCTTCCAGGCAACTAATTGAGCTGGCCGATATCATACACAGTGGCTTGTGAAGCCAGTAATAAAAATTTAACAAGTACGTAATGGGTTTAATTGGGAGGATTTATGCAGTTAACAAAATTGGTTTCCGCAGTGATGGTTACAGGCCTGTTAGTTGCCTGTGATCCGGCAAATGTAAGAGATGACGCGTCTGCAACAGATGATGCTTCGTCTTCGGCTCAATCACAGGATGGTGTACAGACAGGAGGACTGAATGGTAGTGGGCTTGGTGATGGTCGCTCACTGAGTGGCCTGAATGTCTCCTATGAAAAATCGGCTATTAATGATGCGGGTAGTGTGCTGGCCGAAAAGGTGATTTATTTCGAATATGATAGTGACCAGATCAGCTCTGATTACCAGGAACTGATCGCCCATCATGGTAAATACCTGGCGGCAAATCCTGACATGATGGTACGTCTGGAAGGCCACGCCGATGAACGAGGCAGTCGTGAATACAATGTTGCGCTGGCAAATCGCCGTGCACAGTCAGTGCGTAGACTGGTGCTGTTTCAGGGGGTAAATGCCGAGCAGGTGTCTGTGATTAGCTATGGTGAGGAGAAGCCGGTGGCTATGAGCCATGACGAAGAAGCCTGGCGTTTAAACCGCCGTGTTGAGCTGGTATATGAAGCGCGTTAACATAGCGCTTCTGCGGTGCGAGGCACCGGCTTACTGATTTTTGTCCAACAGGCGAGATTTATGTCCGTAAAATTTGTGAAGACACCTTTCAAAGCTATACTTTCAGCGGTTTTGCTGCTTTCCGCCAGTCAGAGTGTGCTGGCAGAAAGCGTCGAGCAACGACTGGCCAGGCTGGAAAATCTGCTGAGCAACCAGGTATTAATGGAGCAGTCACAGCGTATGGAACAGATCCAGCAGGAGCTGTCCAGCCTGAGAGCATTAATGGAAAGCCAGGAACACCAGCTTAATATGATTAAACAGCGTCAGCGAAACCTGTATCAGGATATGGACAGGCGTCTGCACGATCTGGAAATCAAGGGAGGTGGGAGTGGCTCAAGTAGAACGGTAGCCCCCGTTGCCTCACCCGGAGCGGCCTCACCTGTGCCTCCACCTGGAAGTGCAGTCGTCACTCCGGCAGCCACTGCTCCAGTAGCGGTTGTAAGCTCGGACAAGAATGGTAAATCGACCTATACACAGGCCTTCAATATACTCAAGCAGGGCAAATACCAGGAAGCAGTACAGGCGTTCAACCATTTCCAGCAGGCACACCCTGAGAGTATTTATGGTGCCAATGCCCAATACTGGTTGGGTGAGGCCTATTCTGCATTGCGTGACTATAAAACCGCATTGAACGCATTCCAGAAAGTGATTGCCCAGTATCCCCAGAGTAATAAGGTTGAAGGCTCGATGCTGAAAATAGGTTATACCTATTATGAAATGCAGGACTGGGCGTCTGCAAAATCCGCACTGGAAACGGTGATTAGCAAGTTTCCAGGCTCTACGGTTTCACGTAAGGCACAGGAACGACTGCAGCGTATACAGCGTGAAGGTCATTAATTGTTTCGTGACGACAGGAGGGCGTAATGTCTAACGCCCGGCAATCAGACTCCAGCTTACGCATTAGCGAAATATTTTACTCACTGCAGGGTGAGTCGTCCTATGTCGGCCTGCCAACTGTGTTTATAAGGCTCACAGGTTGCCCACTGAGGTGTGGCTACTGTGATACCGCCTATGCCTTCACTGGCGGCGAATGGATGGAGCAGGAGAGCATCCTGCAGCAGGTCAGGCAGTATCCGGCACAGTACGTCTGTGTGACCGGCGGCGAGCCACTGGCACAACGTAACTGTAACGATCTGCTGCGACTGCTGTGTGAGCAGGGTTACCAGGTATCCCTGGAAACCTCCGGTGCTATGGATATTAGTGAAGTCGATCCCCGGGTGAAGCGAGTGATGGATATCAAAACTCCGGCATCAGGAGAAGAAAGCAAAAACCGTTATGAGAATATTGACTGCCTCAGGGAAACGGATGAAGTAAAATTCGTGTTGTGTAATCGTCAGGATTACGAGTGGGCATGTTCGATCATCAGCCAATATAAATTGACTGAGAAATGTCAGGTGCTGTTCTCTCCAGTGCATGAAGGCATGACGCCCACCGAACTGGCCGACTGGATCCTCGAGGACGGCCTGAATGTACGTTTCCAGTTCCAGTTACATAAATTCCTCTGGAATAACGAGCCGGGGCGATAGTAGGCAGGTAGATGAAAGAGAATAGAAAAAAAGCCGTCGTACTGGTGTCCGGTGGGCTGGATTCAGCGACCGTACTGGCCATTGCGAATAGCCAGGGCTACGACTGTTACGCCCTGAGCTTTGATTACGGGCAACGCCACCGTGCAGAGCTTAAGGCTGCTGACCGTGTTGCCCATGATCTGGGTGTGGCCGCTCACCAGACAATGAAACTCGATTTAGGGCTGTTTGGTGGATCGGCGCTCACAGATAATAATATTGACGTGCCCACCAGTCCCGCTGAAGGTATCCCCGTTACCTACGTGCCCGCAAGGAATACCATCTTTTTGTCGATGGCGCTGGCCTGGGCAGAGGTTCTGCAGTCTGATGATATATTTATTGGTGTTAATGCAGTGGATTACTCTGGATACCCGGATTGCAGACCTGAATTTATAGATGCATACGAGCGGATGGCGAATCTGGCCACCAGGGCAGGGGTTGAAGGGCATAGCCTGAAAGTACACACTCCCCTGATCGACCTAAGCAAGGCCGACATCATAAAACAGGGCACCTCGATTGGTGTAAACTATGCGCTTACTGTTTCCTGTTATGCCGCAGATGATCAGGGAAGGGCCTGTGGGGTGTGTGATTCATGTCGCCTGAGGCGTAAGGGGTTTGAGGATGCTGGCATCACAGACCCGACAATCTATGCAGGTTAAATTTTTACCGTGTAATGACTTGTAATTTCATCTAATTACGGTAATATACGCGCCTTCCTGAAGAGGCAAAGCTTCATTGAAGCTGGACAATAATACGGGCCGTTAGCTCAGTCGGTAGAGCAGTGGACTTTTAATCCATTGGTCCTGCGTTCGAGTCGCAGACGGCCCACCATATATCTAAAACCTGTCAGTTTACTGGCAGGTTTTTTTTTGCCCGAGTCTCACAATCTTACGATGGAAAAACAACCAGACATAAAAAAGCCCGGTTCTCAAAGAGAGCCGGGCTTTTTATTTTTACATGAAGCGTCAGGCTTACTTACGTACACCAGGGCCATTTAATACCAGGCCATTGCTCATATAAGTGTGGAAGTACTCAAGCGCACGGTATTCAGCACTCTGGGCCTTGAAAGGCTTGGCGCGAACCTGCTTGTTACAACCACCGTAGCGACGGTGCAGTGTACCCATACCATCACCAGACTTGCTCGCCAGTGACCACTTGTTGCGGTAAACAGGGAAGTGTGAAGTATGACCAAGCGCAGGGCTCAGAATATCTGCACGGACTTTGTTACCCGCATTGTAGTAATGGCAATCTGCACATGACATGTTCAGCTGGCCGCGCTTGGCATAGAAGTGTTTCTTGCCACGCTCATACCATTGTATCGATTCAGGTGTGTCAACAACATTAACAGCACCTTTTTTGCCACGAGACTTGTATGAAATGTAGGCTGAAAGATGAGCGACAGCACCTGTTTTATACTTCAGGGGCTTTTCACCGTTCTTTTCACGACATTCATTAATCGCCAGTTCAATGGTGATAACCTCTTTACGAGACTTGTCGAAATAGGGGTAGTCCTGTCTCATGCCCGATTCTGCTTTAGGAAAGCAGCTCGCATAGGTTTTACCATTTGCGAAGGGAGTGTTGAACAGAGTTTCGCCTTTATCGACGTAAATTTCGTAAGGAGGAAAGTCTTCGAAAGCTTCCCACTGCTCGCGAGATGCCTTGTCTATAGAATATACACCGTTAGTGAAATCCTGTAGAGGTACATCCGAGAAACGGCTTGTGAAGTATTTTCTGAAATCTTTCAGATCCTGTTCCGGGCTTGCAGCAATACCAGCCAGAGGGGCTGCTAGCATGCATAGCGCAGAAGCAATGACTGCAAATTTTTTCATAATAGTTACCTTTGGTTTTGTTCTCAACGAAGTGACTCGAAAGCTTATTTTATTTTTGCTTCTACAGAGTCGCTTTCGCCTTTGTTATCAACCCAGCTCATTTTCAGAGTATCACCGGCTTTTGCGCCAGAGAACTTGAAAGACAGATATGGGTTTTTAGAGATAGCAGTACCCCAGTCGGCAGTAAGAACAGTGTTGCCATTGTGGTTGCAGGTAACTTCCTGAATAAAATGTGCAGGAATTTTCTTACCGGTTTTCTTGTCTTTGCGCACGCCGGTTTCCATAGCATGACTGATCAGTGCTTTAACCACTGTTTCGCCATCTTTAACCTTAGCGCGTACTTTAATTGATTTTGCCATGATTTATATTCCTCTCAACTGGATTAGCCGCCGCAGCCGCCGATGGTGACTTTAACTTCTTTCTTGCTGCTGTAGAGTTTGCCGCCTGCTTTCACAACGACTAACACATCAGATGTTTTGCTCATTTTTACACGAGTAGAAACAAATCCAGCTGCACCGCTGCCCATGTTAAAGGTAGCTGTTAAAGGTGTTGGGTTTTTAGGAATAAGGATGCTGATAGCTTCAGTACCGGCAATCTTGCTTGTGATGGTGATTGGAACTACAGCACCGTTTTCTGCAATTTCTGGTGCCTTCAGAGCAATGTCACCACTTTCAGTCATTGCATCGCTGCCGAAAGAGCCCTTTACAGCAGCACCAACGTCAGTTGCTTCAAAAGCAGCCTTAGGCCATGCAGCCATAACAGCGCGAGGAGTGATGAGACCTGCGCTTACTGCTACACCGAGTGCACCAGCTGCAGCAGAGCTCTTGATAAAAGATCTACGATTAGTATTCATTGGGTTGTACCTTTACTTATAACGTGTGAATAAACTCAACAACTTTGTCTAATTCGGAGCCACTTAAAATTTCGTGTGCGCCAAAAGGAGGCATGATTGTGTTCGGGTTGTTGGCGCGAGAATCTGCGATTTGTGCGCGTAGCTTACTCTTGTCAGGAAATCTTGCTTTCATAGCCACCAGTGGTGGACCAATGTTGCCCGGCAGTGAGCCACCTTCGATCTGGTGACAGGCGAGGCAATTTCCCTTTTTACGGTCAAAGGCGATTTTTTTACCTTCTTCAATTACAGAGGCTTCTGCTGCAGTAGAGATGCCCGGTAATGAAAAAGCGATTGAGCCTAATAATGCAGCAACCGAAGTCGCTGTAGAAATGGCTTTAGCGGTGTACCGCATAGTTCACTCCTCATTCATTTACGTGGAAAAAAAAAGACCAGTCTTATAGATAGTACTCAGATTAAAAATATTCCATTGTTCTGCAGATTTTTGATATAAAAAATTGATTTCCCAAAAAAGAAACCAGCTTCCGATCATTGATCTGTCACTAGCTTTTATTATTGTATATATAGACTGGTGCTCATAGCATACCCAATTCAACGTCGATATCAAGTGAAAAGTATACGCTTTATATATATAGTAAAAGCCGCTATTAGAAGATTAGAATATTATCAATTAGCCTCCTTTTTTATTCGCATTGTTAAGGTCTGTTTTCTTGATTCTAGTCGCTGAATTGTGAGTTTGTTTAATCCGGGTTGTTGTAGTGCATTATTTACCTGCTGTGCCGCCAGTTTCAGGTGGCCTTCGAGTTCATATTCAAAACTGGTTGCTTCCATCGCAAGCGATACCTGGCCTTTAGAGAAATAGGCTTTTGCCAGTGTATTGTAAACAATGGCTTCTTTTTGCGTGCGCAACTGCTGGTTCAGGAGTTGAATAGCCTGATCGTGATTATGAGTGTCTAGCAGGATTCTGGCATAACGTATAGATACGGGCAGGTAGTTTGGATAAAGCGCGTTAAGCTCTGAAAGTAGTTGCTGCGCTACAGGTGTGTCGTGGTTTGCCATATACGCATCACTAAGGGCCAGCTTAATCCACGGATGTTTGTGTGTTTCGCTCAGCGGTTTAAGTATTGAGATCGCTTTTTCTGTTTGCATATCCGATAGATAGGCCAGGCCAAGTGTGTATCGAGATAACAGGTTCTGCTGATTTTCCGGTAAGGCAAGTATCTTATTAATTAACTGTTTTTTAGAAGCAGTGGTCTGTACTGCGATACGTGCACGGGAAAACTGGTAGTCGATACTGTCATCTGGCAGCTGCCTGTCGCTTTCTTTTATACGGTTGCTGGCTTCCGCAATTCGGGTTGTACTGAGAGGGTGTGTGCGTAGATACTCCATCTGCGCAAGTACATTGTCTCGTTCAGATTGTTGCAGCAGGGTATTGAAAAAGCTTGCCATGCCCTGTGGGTTTATACCGGCATCCCTGAGTACGCTGATTCCGATGCGATCTGCTTCGTGCTCATTTGCGCGGGTAAAGTTAATCTGTGACTGTATTAGTGCAGCCTGTCCACCATAAAGCAATGCGGCACCAGCTTCTGGATTTTGTGACGCGACCAGTATACCGGCAAGGATTGTGGCAAACATGGTGCCTGCATTGGCGCTACTATCAGTCATGCGCCGGGCCAGATGTCGTTGGGTTACATGGGATATTTCGTGGGCCATTACCCCGGCGAATTCACTTTCATTTTCCGCTTCGAGTATTAGCCCGCTATGAAAGCCTATATAACCATCTGGCCCTGCAAACGCATTGATGCTGGGTATCTTGATAACAAAAAAACGAAAGTGGCTGTCCGGGCTTGCGCTGTGTGATGTCAGTTTCCTGCCCAGGCTATTGATGTAGTCATTAACTTCGAGATCATCCACGAAGTCTACATTTGCCCTCAGGGTGCGATAAAAGTTACGCCCCATCAGGTACTCGCGGAAAGGTGTGAGTTCCTGCTGTGTTGGGTCTCCTAGCACCGGAAGTTCAGCATGACTTAAAGTGCATGAGGATAGTAATACCATTATCAATAGTATTCGGTGCTGGAGTTCTCTAAAAAAATGCATTCAATCAGTATCTATGTCTTTGTTGCATGAATTATAAAGCTTCGTGTATTAAATAGGACAGCTGTTAAGGTTATAAGTGCCACATAAAAAAAGCCACCCGGTTGAGCGGGTGGCTTCTACCTGGCATAGACTGCCAGAATACTGTTTTATAGACAGTGCTACATTAAATGTGCAGAGCTAGATAAACAGTGATTGTGTTGCATCTGAAGACTCTTCGAAATAAGTCGCAGCGCCCACGTACTCAACACCGTCGATGAACTGTTCATGGTTATAACCAAATAGTTCTACCGTCATCTGGCAGGCAAGGAATTTAACTTCCGCTTCCTGGCACAGGTCACGCAGTTCGTCGATAGTTGCAACACCACAGTTAGAAATGGTTTTCTTCATCAGGGTAGTAGCGATACTGTCCATGAAGGGTACATTCCACATGATGTTCGGGATTTTAGGGCCGAAGTCGATGTTTCTTAACCATTTTGGACCCATAGGCATTTTCATTGGCATTGAAGGGTTGCCCGTTGGGGTTACTTTCAGTGCGCTTGTATCTTTCAGCAACAGGTTCAGTCCGTAGAATGTAAAAAATACTGATGATTCCATACCCAGCGCAGCCGCTGTGCTCGCCAGGATGTAGGGGGGGTATGCCCAATCCAGGGTGCCTTTAGTTGCGATGATAGTCAGCTTTGGATTGCTCATTTGAATTCTCTCCTCATTAATTGGTTGGGTAGCTGGGTTTCGCTGATGCTATTAACGCCACTTTGCTGCCGCAAAAACCAAATTCTATAAAAAATTAGTCGATCGTATTAGTTTTTAAACTTTAACCTTACATTCGAATGTGAATAAAAGGCAAGTCTTACTATAAAATTTTTTTTACATACATGATAAATGGTTAATGGCATAGTTTATAGAGTTGTAAGGAGTGTGTGCTAGCTTATTGATAATACAATATTTAGTTAATTCGAAGCACTTGAAATAACGAGTTTTGTTATTATATTAGAGATGCCTAATACTTGTAATTATCGCTCCCATCAGGGCGTTAAATCAGTTACAATTGAAATATTAATGAACTCTTATATAGGTGATCAATAACTATGTTCGGTATTAAAGAAATTGATGTGGATACACTGCACTCTCATATAGAAGAGGGTAAGAAAATACGTCTGATTGATGTGCGTGGTGTGGCCGAGATGGCCCAGGGAATGATTCCGAATGCTGAGAAATTGCCTTTACATACTCTGCCTGCCCGTTTGCATGAGATTAATAAGGACGAAGTGACTGTGCTTTACTGTCGCAGTGGTGCTCGTTCTGCTCAGGGTGTGGGCTTCATGGCCCAGCAGGGTTTTGATAATGTTTATAATCTGCGCGGCGGTATCATTTCCTGGGCGCAGAAGGGGCGTCCCCTGGTGGCCTGATCGCTGGACCAGCTTTTAAGCTCGCAAAAAAGCCTGTGAATACTTCACAGGCTTTTTTTGTGCCTGGTAGTTTGTTTTCCGTTTTTATTAAAACCGGCATAAATTTTTCTAGTGGCTATGGGATTTAGCTTTGCTTTTTTCTTTTTACCTTCTTTCGTCGGCAAATCGTTGCTTTTTTTGTTTTCCTTCCCTCGGGGGACAGACCTCCGCTTTTTGAGCTCTGTCCCCTGTTTTTGCAACCACGCGAGTATTAGAACCCACTTAGCGTGCAAGATTGATTTCTGTGGCATCACAACAGGGGACAGAGCGTAAAAAGCAACGGTCTGTCCCCGAGGGAGAGTAATCAATAAGCGTAACCTTACCCCCCAGTGGAAAGAAGTTTGTAATATGCGATTTATTTTAATGAGAATAAAACTTTGATTTTTTAAGTTTGGTTGTAATAAAACGGTGCAGGAATCGCATTATAAACAGAAGTAATCCGCGTAATAAAATATAAAGATTAGTAATTAATTAATTTATAAGATAATTATATAGACGTGTTTTTATTGGGCTTTTATTTGATTTAACTAAAATCTTTTACTAAAACACTTTAAAACCCTGCATTTGGGCTCTTATTTCATTGACTTTTTTAACATGATTTGAGATCGTTTTGCGCTTCGCAAGGGCTCGCAGTTTTCAGGTGCCGGGAAAAGGCATCACATAATAAACATGCGCGATAAACGCGCAATCTACAATTGAGGATCACAGTTATGTCTAGAGGTATTAAGAAGTCCTTAATAGCCCTGTCAGTTTCGGGAGCACTGGTTGCACCGTCAGCGTTTGCTACTAATGGTTATTTTGCACACGGTTACAGCACCGCAGAAAAAGGTCTGGCGGGAGCAGGTGTTGCATATTCACACGATGCACTGGCGTCGGCGACTAATCCAGCTGGCCTGGTTAAGGTTGGCGAGCGTATGGATATTGGTGCGGCGATTTTTAATCCAAACCGTCAGTATACAGCCAGTAATCCTAGTGCTGACCCATTCATTGGTGCGACTCCGTTTCCTGCATTTAAATTATCGCCAGGAACATACGAGAGTTCACATGACTATTTCTTTATTCCGCATTTTGGTTATAACTGGATGCTAGATAACACCACAGCTGTAGGTATTGCTGCTTATGGTAATGGTGGTATGAATACTGATTACCAGACTGTTGTTAACCGTGATCCAGCTACCGGCAATCCAGTTTCTACTGGCACATATGGTGGTGGTAATGCAGGTATAGACCTGAAGCAGCTGTTCATCAATGCTTCTTACTCTAAACAGATTAACAACGAGCATTCACTGGGTGCTAGCCTGATCTTTGCTTATCAGACGTTTAAAGCAACAGGTCTGGGTGCTTTCGGAGCATTAGGCTTTTCTAACGACCCAACCAAACTGACAGATAATGGTGATGATTCTTCCATGGGCTTCGGTGTGAAGCTGGGTTGGCAGGGAGATATTGCTAAAGATTTGACAGTCGGTGTGTCTTACCAGTCCAAGATGTCGATGAGTGAGTTTGATGACTACGCTGGCCTGTTTGCTGAAGAAGGTGGCTTTGATATTCCTGCAACAGCAATTATTGGTATTGCCTGGAAAACATCAGATAAGTCAACTTTAGTCGTAGACCTGCAGCAAATTTATTATAGTGATGTAGCATCAATTGGTAATGACGGTGTAAACAACCTGTTTGCATGTGGTGCTGCAGGTGGAGCGCCAAATCCTTCTTGCCTGGGTGGTTCAACAGGTGCTGGTTTTGCGTACGATGATATGACTGTCATCAAAATTGGTTACGAATGGGAACAAAACGATATTACATGGCGTGTAGGTATCAGTGACGGTGAGCAGCCTGTTTCTGATAAAGATACAATTCTTAATATCCTTGCTCCAGCGGTAATCGATACCCATATCACTTTTGGCTTTACTATGCCAATTGATTCCGCTTCAGAATTTACTTTCTCAGCGATGCATGCTCTTTCAAACGATATAGGCGGGGCAACGCAGTTTGATAATGCTCAAACTGTTGAGCTTGAAATGGATCAATTCGAAGTACAGGGCACGTACACTATGAAGTTCTAATCCAGTGGATTGAACTAATTAGTACCAGAAAGGCCGTACATAATATGTACGGCCTTTTTTATTTGTAAACGTAAGCGTGGTATAACTGTGTGTCGTGGGTTAATGCAGAATATAAGGGTTAGGTAATAATCTTAAATACATCTGCAAAATATTTTTCCGTTGACAACTACAGGGGCGGACGTTTATTTTTAGCCCACGTTGATATGCGTGGTTATAAATTAAATACACCTATTTTTAGGGGACGGAGTTATTAAAATGAAAATTAAGTCACTAACTACTATTGCATTTGCAATGCTAGTCGGTCTGGCAGCGGCGACTGCACAAGCTGCTGAAAAATACCTGCCTTTTGCACTTGCTTCAAACGATGCCGGTACTATTGCAGATAAACTTGAAGGGACTAAAAAAGCACTTACCGATAACGGTCTGGAAATTGCGGGTGAATACTCGCCATATAAAGGTGCTCACATTATCGTTGTGACCAATGATGAGCTGAAGAAAGCGGCAGCTTCCCAGCCACGTGGTGGTTATATTGCAGCACAGCGTATTTCGCTGACTGAAATGGGCGGCAAGGTTCAGGTATCTTATACAAACCCAACCTACATGACCTATGCATACCGTGTGAACACCAAGTTGCCCAAAACATCGGCAGCCCTAAAAGCGGCACTGGGACATGTTCAGGATTTTGGTCCTAAAGAAGCCCAGGATGCAGAAGACCTGAATGAGTATCACTATACCTTTGGTATGGAATATTTTGATGAGCCTCTGGAACTTGCATCTAAAGGTAGTCATGACGAAATGGTATCTGTTATTGAGAAAAACCTGAGTGCAAAGCGTGCAGGTGCTAGCAAGGTATATAAAATAAAGATTCCAGGTACTTCACAGACCCTGTTCGGTGTAGCAATGAAAGCGCCAAACGAAGGCAAGAAATATATGGATGAAAGTTTCATCATGAGTGAAATTGATTTCAAACCCCTGCGTTCTACTGCTCACCTGCCATACGAAATTCTGGTTCGTGGTAAGGAAGCTGAAGCACTACATGCACGTTTCCGTATTGCGATTAACTTCACTGACCTTGCGATGATGGGTGATAACAGCTTCATGAATATTATGCCAACACCGGATGCTATTCGTGATGTCCTGACCAAAGTTGCTGGTGGTAAGGTAGAAGACGACGACTTCTAGGAAGCCACTATACACTGTAGCAACCTGGCTACAGTTTCCACAGAAAAAGCCCGGTTATGCCGGGCTTTTTCCATATATGGCATCGATTTTACGAATTCTGGCCTCCTGCCGCCAAAGTGGGATGACCTCGGTACTAATTTAGGTTAAACTGTGCGGCTTGCATAATCCTATGCAAACTCAAAAGTGTATGATTTTTAAGGTTTTTTAAAGGTTTGGAGACATCTAAGGTGGAAATGACCGGTGCTGAAATCGTTGTTCAGAGCCTGATTGAGGAAGGCGTTGAGCATCTTTTTGGTTATCCTGGCGGTGCGGTGCTGCATATATACGATGCGCTGTACAAGCAGGATAAGCTTCAGCATATCCTGGTTCGCCATGAGCAGGCGGCGACGCATGCGGCGGATGGGTATGCCCGTAGTACAGGCAAGCCTGGTGTCGTCCTCGTCACCTCAGGGCCTGGTGCTACCAATGCGGTGACTGGCATTGCTACTGCTTATATGGACTCCATTCCTATGGTGGTTCTTACGGGGCAGGTGCCCCTGGCGCTTATCGGTAACGATGCCTTCCAGGAGGTTGACTCCGTGGGTATCACGCGTCCGGTTGTTAAGCATAACTTCCTTGTAGAAGATGTTAGCGAGCTGGCAGAGACCATCAAAAAGGCATTCTATGTGGCAACCACGGGTCGGCCCGGTCCGGTTGTTGTGGATATTCCCAAGGATGTGACCGCTAATAAGACCGAATTCAACTACCCGAAACAGATCAAGATGCGCTCCTATAACCCAACGGTTAAAGGCCATTCAGGGCAGATAAAGAAAGCCTATGAGCTGATCATGGAAGCTCAAAAGCCGATGATCTATACCGGTGGCGGTGTGGTTTTAAGTAATGCCAGCGATGAATTGATAAAGTTTTCGCAGCTGCTGGGTGCACCTGTGACTAATACCCTGATGGGGCTGGGTGCCTACCCTGCAAACGACAAGCAGTTTGTCGGCATGCTGGGAATGCACGGCACCTATGAAGCGAATATGAGCATGCACCACTGCGATGTGCTTATTGCCATAGGCGCTCGCTTTGATGACCGGGTAACAGGTAATCTTGAAAAGTTCTGTCCGGATGCACGTATCGTGCATGTTGATATAGACCCGGCGTCAATATCAAAGAACGTTAAGGTTGATGTGCCGATTGTTGGGGACGTGAAAGAAGTGGTCACGCGCCTGAATGATCTTATTGAAGCCTCGGATCAGCGACTGGACCAGGCTGCACTCAGTAGCTGGTGGCAGCAGATAGAAGAATGGCGCGCACAGGACTGCCTGAAATTTAACCGCAATAGCGGCACCATCAAACCACAGTTTGTTATAGAACAGCTACACCAGGTGACCGAGGGTGATGCCTTTGTAACCTCGGATGTTGGCCAGCACCAGATGTTCGCCGCGCAGTATTATGGCTTTAACAAGCCGCGCCGCTGGATCAATTCAGGTGGTCTGGGCACCATGGGCTTTGGCCTGCCCGCTGCGATGGGTGTGCAGATGGCGCACCCAGGTCAGCCAGTTGCCTGCGTGACCGGAGAAGGCAGTATCCAGATGTGTATCCAGGAACTGTCCACCTGCCAGCAGTACGATTTGCCAGTGAAAATTATTAACCTGAACAATGGTTACCTGGGCATGGTGCGTCAGTGGCAGGAATTCTTTTATGAGCGACGTTATGCCAGCTCCTATATGAAGTCATTGCCTGACTTTGTTGCGTTGGCAGAATCCTATGGTCACGTCGGTATTCGTATTGAAAAGCCAGAAGATGTTCGCCAGGCACTTGAAGATGCTTTCGGTAAATATAAAGATCGCGTGGTATTCCTCGACTTTATGATTGACCGTGAAGAAAATGTTTATCCCATGATTCCTGCAGGTGCAGGTCTCAACGAAATGATACTCATCTAGTATGAAAAAACACATAATTTCATTGTTACTGGAAAACGAGTCGGGAGCACTATCACGTGTTGCCGGCCTGTTTTCTGCGCGTGCCTATAATATCGAGTCGCTATCTGTTGCACCGACAGATGATGAAACCCTGTCCCGTATGACTATTGTGACGTCAGGAACAGAGGAAATCATCGAGCAAATCCAGAAGCAGCTCAATAAGCTGGTGGATGTGGTTAAGCTGGTGGATCTGACTGAATCAGCACATATCGAGAGAGAGCTGATGCTTCTCAAGGTAGAAGCAACTGGTTCTGCACGTGATGAAGTAAAGCGACTGGTGGATATTTTCAATGGCCAGATTGTCGATGTTACAGACACGACCTACACCGTAGAAATTACCGACACCTGTGACAAGCTGGATAGTTTTATCTCATCCTTATCCAGTATAAAAATTCACGAAGTCGTGCGCTCAGGCGCAATTGGTATATCAAGTGGCGACAATATTCTCGCCAGTTAACGCATTAATTAATTTGAGAGCAAACCTATGAGCTTAAATATCTACTACGACAAAGATTG